>JAPYWU010000029.1 GCA_028276205.1 Dictyoglomaceae bacterium
GGTAAGAAAGGCTAAAGCAAATCCTCTTTTTATGGCGGATATACATTCGTTAACACAAGAAATTATTTCTTTAATGAAGTTGAGTTCTTGGTAAAAGGGTAAGGGGTCTTGGTAGTATTCTGTATCAAATTTAAAAGGAAGCTTATTTACATTTTTAAAGTAATCTACAAAGAAAGGTGTTTTGGTTTCTTCAAATGTTACTTCATACTCTTTCTCCTTTAGATTTACTGGGGTGAGATATACATAATAAAATTTTGGGCATTTAGCTTTATCAATATAGTTTTTTGCTTGTTGAGCTACAAGAAATCTTCTATATGCATCCACGATAACTAAAATCTGAAAATTTAATCCTCTTGATACATCCAAAATTATTTCCTTTATATTATCATCGGTACTATCTTGCATGGCTAAAAAAGTTATATCTGCAGTAATTGTATGATTATTCAGATTGAATTTTTTGCTTTCATAATTTCCTTTTACTGGAACCTCTACACATTTAATATTCTCCTTAGGAACACGGTATTTTAAAAGTTCTGATATTAATTTTTCTTCTTGATCTTTTTCAATAGATTCAGGCCTTAAGAGGAGAATTTTAAATTCTTCATTTTGAGAGATAAGATATTGGGTTATTGCCTCAATAGTAGAGTTCCCTTCAAAGGATTTTTTATTAGAACTTTTATTATCATTAAAATGATAAATATATTTCTCTCCACCCTTTGGTACAAGAGCACATATTAATTTACTCATATCTTAATAATGCACACCACCCTAATGGATAATATTTTATTCTTCAAATATTCCATACCCGAGAGATGTTTTAGCTCCAATTCCATAATTTTTTAGAGCTTCTATTAATAATTTTTTTGTTTTATCAAGCAATTCTTTATCCTTTCCAGCAATATAAAATTGGAATTTTGTATTGCTATCAATTGTAAGGAATTTTATAGGTCTAGGACTTTGCCAATCGGTCGGAGGTTCATTTTTAGTATAATAATCTGGATAATGTGGGTTCATTATATCAGTTTTTAGTTTTATATTTTCAATAGGATAAGCATCAAAAAATATTATTTTCCCTTCATGTTTTTGTGTTCCAAAAATATCTAATATATCCTTAAAGTTTATTTCATCTATCTGTCTATTTATATCATTATCGGATTCAATGGCAGATGAAATTTTATCTGTAATTTTTTCAAAATCTTCTTTTGTTTCTCTGGCAATATCATCAGCGAATTTTAGAACTATCCAATGTCTTGTGATTCCTTTAACTGCAGATCCTGGTATATATGGGATCCCATAAATATGGTGAAGGGTCATAGAAGTTTCTTGTGGATGTGAGGCTCCAAGGCCGATGATGAGACGCCATGAGACTTTTAAAATTATATCTGAGTAGACTTCAAATCCTGAATTTTTCAAATAAGAGATTGTCCTATCTCTTCTATTATTAATATTTTCTATAAAATAAATATCCCAAACAAATTTCTCAATATCTTCATTTAATTTTATTGTCATTTTCTCATTAATATGAGGCATATTAAAAAGATAAAAGAAATTAATCTCATTAAATTGTTTCTCGGTAATTTCTTTTTTAAAATATGATTCAAAAATATTCCTTAAGTCTTTATTAAAATATATATTTTGAGGAATTTTTATTTCTATATTTTTATTCATTCTTCTTCCTCCTCTATTAGACCTTCAGCAAATCTCTTAAGCCAATTTAAAAAAGCAAGTATTTCTTGAGTTATATATCTATACTTTTCGGAATCACATGATATTACCCAATCTATAAGTTCCTTTTTATCTTCTGGCATTTGCATTCTTGTTGTGTAAGGACTTCTCATATATTCTGTAAGTTGTTCATAAATCAATTCGTAGGCATTTCCTTTTTCAGATTTAGATTTTATGAAGGCAAGAGTTTGACCTAAGCCATTTGAAAGTATCATAGTAGGTATGTTTTTAATGTAAGAACGATAGTTTTTAAGTAGATTTTTATAAAAGTTTATAACTTTCTTTTCTTCATCTGTTAAAGTGTTATACTTATCTTTTAAAGAATATTCATAAGGTGAATCCAATAGATCTTTAATTTTTTCTTCCTTGATTTCTTTATTCATTTTATTTATTATTGTATCTTTAATTGAGTTAACAGCGTCTTCTAAAAATTTTACTGAATTAAGTTCAAAAGGTTTAAGATTAATTAAGCTTTCTTGTATACATTTATATGCAAACTCAGCTCTACCTTTTTCAAGTTTGTTTATTAATGTTTCTTTATTCTCTTTATTCATTTTTTACCCCCCCCCAAAATTAAATATCTGAATTCTTGCAAGTCCTTTTCCAATTGTTTGATTTCCACCAATTTGAATGATTTCAGGAACTCCTAATTCAAAAAACTCAAGTACCTTTTCTGCTTCTTCATTGGAGTTATTTGCTTTAAAAACTCCTTTTGCTTCTTCATCCTTTACTCTTATTGGAGAAGCCATGGCTATAGAGTATAAGATAGTATCTTGAGGTAAATATTCCTCTGTCCATAGAGCCCCTGGTTTTACTGTCCCAGTTTTATCATCAATCCTTGTTCTTGTTATAACCTCAGTTGAGGTTGAAACAAACTGCTCAAAATCATCGTCGGAAAGAATTACGAGATCTTTTTCAAGTTTTTCTCTCCAAAATTTATAAATATCTTTATCGCTTAGGGGAAAGATCTTTTTTGCAAGAAATTTTGCAATTTGAGATGTTTGCTTATCTTCTTTTACTTTAAAAGTATATTCTTCAAGAACAATATTAGAATCTATTCTGATATTTGTTTGCTCAGGGAAAGTATTTTGGATATTTGTGAAATCAATATCCAACTCTTTTGGAATTTGCCCTACCAATTTTAAATCTTCTTTAAATCTTTCTAAGACAAGAGGACAAGTAATCCAAGCAAATACCCCTTTTAAAGATTTAACTGGAAATAATAAAATTCTTGCATCTGTAAAAGATAAAGCACTTGCATGGGCTTCGTCTGTGTTTTCAGGACCAAATATTAAATCTATTGCTTGATTATAAAGGATTAAGGTATTGTTATCTGTGTCTTTTTTTTCTCCTTTTTCATTCTTCCATATCTCTTTTAAAGTATCAAATTTATCTAATAATTTTTTTGTTTTATCATTTTGTATTAAAATGTATTGCTTTTGATTTTTGTCTAAATCAATAAAAGAATAAAATGCTTCTCTTATGCATCCTTTTAATCCTGATGCTTCAATTTTAGGATAATTTGTGTATCTTTCTCTCTGAATAGGCAAATCAACAAGCCCTGAAGAGTCACCTCCACTTCCGGGGTGAAGAGGAGTTTCTGCAATTATAAAAAATAATTTTCCCTTCTTAAACATTTTTAACCTCCTTTTTATACAATTTAGATGTTCTTATTATTTGATTCTTTAAATTATCGTTAAAGGGGTATTTATTGAGGTAATCTTCATAGTTGTTGTGAGATTCAAAAGTTTTATAAATATAAATTTTATTATCTTCTTCAAAGTAAAAAATTCTATAAGGATTATTACCATCATCATATACCCTATGGTTGTTTTTTGTTTGCGTTTTGTTTTCTCTTATTTCTTTTTTATAAAATTTTGTGGTAATTATTTCACGAATATAAGCTTGTTTTTCAATATCCTCATATACATCTTGGGGTGCATAGAAAATAAAATATCTGCTTTTGTATTTTTCCCATAATATCTCTCCGAGAGGGTTTAAAGATACATAAGTTTTGCCATTGATTTTTTCTTCTATCACTAATGATTTTAAATTTTCTAAAAAACAATAAGGAAGATCATCCTTAGGATGAATTTTTGGATGTTCAACTTTTTCAATATATTCCCAATATTCATTAAAAAGATCCCATTTTATATCTATTGGAAGATAAGGAATTTTTATTAAAGTATCAGTATCCTCAAAGATATAATAAATAGAACATCTATTAATTTGTCCCAATAAGGTTAAATATGGAATAGTTGCTTTGTATCCCCCTGTTATGTTAATAATTATATTTTCCCAATATCCTTTTGCAATATTATAAATTGTTCTTACTAAATTTGTTATTCCTTTTATAAATTCTTCTTTATTCCATATTTGTAGTCCCTCTATTTTCTGAATTCTTATTTCAGATTTATTGAGGCTTTCATAATAGGTTATAGCTCTTTGTAATATTTCTGCTGCAAGCCTACTTATGGCAGTATCAGAGTAAAGTAAATATATATCAAAATCTTCTTGTAATTGCTCTTTAAGTTTTATTAAACTTTTAATTTCTGCAGAAGCATTTATATTGTTCCTAAACCATTTTTCGTTTAAAGTATTTTCAATTACTTTTCTTCTATTATTTTCTTTATTAAGATCATCCGCTCGATATTTATTTTCCTTGATTGGTATATAAGCATTACTAAAAATAACATTATCATTTTCTTTAATATAATTTTCAAAAACTGACGTACCAACTGGAGTAATTACTTTTATCATCATACCCCTCCAATTAAACTTAGTCCATATCCTTCCTCCGAGTTAACATCTGAGATGTTTTTAAGATGAAAAGTTTCTTTAACCTTCTCAGGAGGTGTATCATTAAGAATCTTAAAGTAATATATGCTTCCTGATGGGACTGCTTTGAACATAGGCTTAGGTTTTTGATTTGCCAAATTCCATCCCCCAATCAAATTATATTTTCCAATTATACAGCCTATTAGTTTTAGTCTTATTCCATTATATTTTCCTTCATAATTTGATTTGTCAATCCATACAGGTAACCAACCATTATTGAAAATGGCAGGTGTTGCTAAGTAAAGTTTGAAAATATTATTTTTAAATTCAAAATTTATATCTCTTAAGTCTTTTAATAGGTCGTTATCATATTTTTTTATCTCTGCTATTCTACCCTCTCCACCAAGCTGAATTATACCCCTTTCTGGGTAATGGTTTAATCCTTCTATTTGAATGAAGAAATTTACATCCTTTTTAAGTCTTATCATAGGAATCCTATATAAATAACCCTCTTCAGATGATAAAGTTTTTCTATTTCTTTTAATTCCTATTTTATATTCTATTTCAAAGATATCTTTTCTATCTATAGGATGATAAGAATTATCATTACATGTTAAATATTTAAGAAGACTATTAATGTCTAAAAATCCCTCTGCTTCATCTAATTTTTCATTACTTTTATTTACTAAAATATAATCTAATTCATAGTCAGAAATAAAAACTTCAGGTTTTTTAGTAAGAGAAAGGGAAATAAGTGTTTTTTGGTTTTTCCTATATTTATCTAAATTTTTGTTTTCATCGCATTTATGTAAATCTTTTGTTTCTTCCAATATTAGTAAGTCTCTTGGAATAGGAAAAAGTAATGTGTCATTATATTCAATAAAAATACCATTTATTTTTAAACTTCCTTTTTTATTTGGTGTTCCAAGTTCATTCTCAAATTTATTGTTTTCAAAATCTATTAAACTTCCTTTTTCAAAAATAAGCCAACTTCTTATAGAACCATATATTGTTGATGGATATGGAGGAAAGATTAGATTTGCCCATGTATCGTAACCCATACTAAAAGGTCGACCATCTCTAAAAAAGATTGTATCAAGAGGTTTTATCTTATAGAACATTTTAATCCCCCTTATTCATAAAACTTGCAATTTCCAGAAGATTTAAGAAGTTGTCTATATCTCCACCCATTCCCCATAAAAGTTTTATAATATAGTCTGAAAAATTATTTAAAAATTTATTTTTTTCTTCTTTAGATTCTTTTGGTAGTCCATTGTATGCTCTTAATATTAACCTTTTAAGTTCAGCATTTATAGCGTCTCCATAAATTTGAGTTTGTTTTATTTTTTGAAATTCTACCCTAAATTTTTGTATAAATTTATCTGAAATGTATCTTTTTTCTGTTCTATCTTTATTCATCCAATCTTTTAGATTCTTAAGAATATTTGTTGTTAAGTTGTCTTCTATAATCCATTTTGCAATTCCTATTTTTTCTTCTCCTGATCTTTTAAGCAATGAAATAGCAAATTTATCTCTCCCAGTATTTTTTGCTTTCTTATTCATTTCAAAGACTTTATCTATTACTATCTTTAAAGGCTCTTTATAGTGGGCAATCACTATACCCATAGAACATGTAGCATTTTTCCCCATTGTTAAATAGTAAATATTATCTTTTAGGACAAAGCCAGAGGTATTATTTATATCTACAATAATTACGTCCTTATTTCCTGAATTCTTGAATGCTATCTGTCCAGAGAATGACCATCTTAACTTTTCTATGATATCAAAGAGGTCTTTCAAATTTACAAAGGCAAGAACATCATCTCCTCCTGCATAGATTAATTTTCCTAAATATTCTTCTTCAACGATCTTTTTTACAAATTCAAGTGCATAATTTCTAAGAGCTGTGGATATAGAAGAATGTATTGCTGGAGTTAGGATTTTTCTTGTAGAGTATTTTTTAAGCTCCTCTTTAAAATCTATGGGCAATTTTTCCCAAACCTCTGAATTATAAGCATATTGAATTTCTGGGAGTTTTTCACCAGAAAGCCATTTCCCCATATTATCTCCATCAAGATAAATAACTGCATAATAAGGGTTAGGTTTTCCTAATTTTTCTAATAGTTCTTTAATTTCTCCAAGAGAATCTTTATCAATTTTTATATTTAACTCGTCTAAGAAATTTTTTTCTGTTATATTTTCAATGTACCACCAAGAGCCTTCTAGGGTTTTTCCTAATCCTATTTTAGGTAAAGATTTTATTTTTAAATAGTTAAATTGATTCCTTTGATCATATTTTTTAAGTATTTCAAAAAATCTTTTTTCATATTGTTCAAATTCTTCTTTACTTTCTTTTATTGCATGTTCTTTAAAATCTGCACAAGCAATTTCAGCGGTTGATGGGAAGGAAAAATCTTTGAAAACTCTTTCATCTATTTTTTCTTCTAAATATTTATAGAAAGTCCTTTTAAGAAAACACAAAGCACAAAGTCCTTCGTTTTCACCAAGAATCTGATTAGTAATATCTGTATCGTTGAGCACTAAAAAACTATTTTCTGGTTTCTTATTATAAAAAAAATCTAAATTATTTATTATAAATAGAGGTTCTATCCTTAATGTGTTATTTTTATAAAATATTATATTTCTCTCTCCACAAACAGAACATTTTTTACCTGTTTCCTTCTTTTGTTCAAATCCTCTTAAATTTTTTCTTGCACCGATAGATTTTTCAGCAACAGTATATATAAGTTGATACAAGAAACCTACATTTGGAGGAAATTCTCCATTATTCTTTGCAAAGTCAAAAAACTCTTTCCAAGTATTTAGGTTTTCTTTTTCCCAGAAATCTTTTAAATCTTCAATTTCTAAATCTATGTTTCCTTTTTTCCAGGATATGCCTACCCAAAAAACTTGGGGAAAGTCTAAAAGTTGATTTTTTAGAATGCTTTTATGATTATCTGATAATTTAATATTTAGTTTATCTAAAATTGTATTTATTGCCATTATAATCTCATTCTTTATTTTTTCAATTATAGAATTTGCAAAGTTCTTGATCTCTTCTTTATCAGTAGTTCCAATTATTGCAACGAACCTGTTAGGTATGGTTGGCAAGAGAGTATTTTCCATTTTAAAGTCTTTAATAGTTAATTTTTTCTTATTGATAAGATACCAATCCATTAAGGGCTGTTTATATAAATCAGGATATATAATGGAAGTAGGGCCATATTTTTCTATAACTTCTAGGATAGCGATAAATGTGAGATAAGAAAGAATAAAGCTTGCCATGAAAAAATCTTGAGTTTTTCTTGCTTGAGATATGAAAGATTGTACAGGTCCAAGAGTAAATAAAAATAAAGAATTATTTTGATATTTTTCAAATGAATTTATTGCTGTGGTAATTTTTAAGTGTTCCCAAATTGAATGATCTGGTATTCTTGTATCTGCAGGTAAGATAAATAGGAGTTTTTTTAATTCTTTATCTTCTATTTTATCTTTTATCTCATCTAATAAATTTCGCCATATAAGAAAAGATTTCTGTTCATAATTATCAATACCCTCATAATTTAGGGCAATTTTTTGAATAATTGTTTCAAAATTTTTTATTATGGTATCACTTTCTAAATTTTTGACTTCTATTTTCTCTTCACTTAATGGATGTCTTATTTCTGTTAAAGGTTGTTGAATATCTTTGGGTAAAAGACTACGTTCCATACAAGATGCTATTATATCTGAAAGAGAATAATCATCTTTTTTGATATTAGACACTCCAAAATATTCTGCATATTTTTTAGCTCTTACTTCATGAGATGGAATGTTAAAAGGTTTGTCTATAGGATCGTGAAAGAATTTTTTAAGAAAGTTATCATACCAAATCATAGGTATATCTCCTCTTTATTTTTAATTTCATTTAAGAATTCATCTATTTTTGTACTATCTATTTTTTTAATTTCTTTTTTAATCCATTCATTTCCCTTTTTTTCTTCTTTTCCAACTAAAGGAGGGATAATTGACAATTTTATTATTAATGGAAAATAATTATTCTCTATTTCTATTAATTTTATTATTAAAGGTGATGCCATTCTATCAGATAATCTTTTTTCATTGTCTTTTTGATAAGGAACAATTCTTACTCTAAGATTATTATTATGTATAATTGGCATTCCAAATATTCCCATGTTAAAGATATCTCTTTTATTTGCTTCTCTAAACTGTTTAAAGTAAATTCCAATTTTATTTATAGCTTCATGCCAAGTCTTCTCAGGGTCTAGTATCACTATTCTTGATCCTTTTAAATTTGGATATAAAGGGTTAGTATTTTTATTTTTAATAAAAGAAAATATTTTTTTTAAATTATCTTCTAATTGTTTTTTTAGCGCAAGCTTAGAGGAAATATTAGATAATAAAAAGGATAAATTATAACAATTTCCCTCAATTTTTGAGACTGAAATATTTCCTCCTCCTCTTCTTGATCGTGTTCCAAATCCTCCCAAATATATTGCTACCCATAGAGAAGCTATGGCATTTTTAAATGAATATTCATCAAAAGATAAAATTTGCAAATTAAATGGAAAACCTGGTTTAATATATTTTCTTTCATTTTTAGTAAGAACAGTAGAGTAGAATAAATATCCAATACCAGCATCATTGCCTTTTAATATGTTGCTATTTCTGTCATAGTACCAGTCTAGTTTATAATCATTCTTAATATTTTTCCCAATATCTCGTTCAGAGGGTTGGGGATAAAGTCTAATTTTTATTTCACTTTTATTTGTTTTTTCTCCTATTCCTCCAAAAATTTCGAATTCCTCATTTTTTAGCTTTGTAATGTCTTTTTCTGCTTTTATGGCTCTCCACCAGAAACGCATTAAACCTTTGAATTCGGAAGGTCTTAATTCTGGAGATCTTCCATCTGAACCTGACATAAACATAGGAGTTATAACTTTACATGTTAATGTGAGTTTATACATTATTTATCTCCCCCATTATTGGAAACTTAATTTTTGTATCATCCAAGTTTATCCCTCCCCATCAATATAGATATCTAAAACATCTCCCACTTTTATTGAAGGTACGTGAGTTTCTATAACAACAGCCCCTAATCTTGGATCATAAACTGCAATAAAGGGAGTAGAGTGATAATAATGAATTAAAAAGCCATATAACCATATAGGGCCTCTTCCACTTATGATTAAGCCTTTTCTTGAATTAATTTTGGGAGGAGTAATTTCTCTAAGTATAGATGGTTCTATATTCTCACTAAGAGTGAAAGAGATAATTGTAAATTCTTTATCTTCTTCGGTTTTTATAACTACCTTATCCCCCATGTTTCTTATTTTAAGAGATCTTTATCCATTATTATAATAAAATGGAGTTAAAATATCTACTATAAATTTTATTTAAATTACCAAATATGCTTTTTAATAAGTCCAGGGTTTCTTGATTTGATTAAATTTTTATCCTGATTTAGTAGGAGAGCTAATCAATTTAAATTTGATTTTATGAAAATTCTTCACTTTAAAAATATTTTCTTAACAATAATTAATATAATCATAATCCATATAAATATGATTGGAAGCCCGTAATACCATTTTTTATTTAAGGGAGGACTACCTGAATTTTCTACAGTTTTTTCACATTCTTCTATAATATTTTTAGGAATGAAC
This sequence comes from Dictyoglomaceae bacterium, assembly GCA_028276205.1. Lineage (GTDB taxonomy): Bacteria > Dictyoglomota > Dictyoglomia > Dictyoglomales > Dictyoglomaceae > Dictyoglomus. The sequence continues at coordinate 10,167 of JAPYWU010000029.1, forward strand.
CTGATTGTAAGGGATATTAATAAAGGAAGAATGATTAAGTCATCTAAATAGCCCAATACAGGTATAAAATCAGGAATTAGATCTATGGGAGATAAAGCATACATAATAGTTATAAAGGCGAATAATTTAGCTACAAAAGGAGTATCTTTCTTTTTTAATGCTAAAAATATGGCAGGAATTTTAGTCTTTAAATACTTAGCTTTTTCTTTCATTTTAATTATGCCCTAAATAACATATTAATGAACTTTGCAAAAGTAAAAAGCAATGAAGCTATTATATCTCAAAGATTAGTAAATTTCAAATCCCTTATAGGTACGCTACAAATTCTCTAATGTACCTGCTCAAACAGTTGGTTTTGAACCGTTTCAATCCCTTATAGGTACGCTACAAACTTCCACCCGGGATATCCAACCTTTTTAATAGCAGGGGTTTCAATCCCTTATAGGTACGCTACAAACTATATGGTTTAATGAATATGAGCTTCCTGAGGATTTTGTTTCAATCCCTTATAGGTACGCTACAAACTGTACTATTACTGTTTATCTTCCTGCAGACGGAAAGGGGTTTCAATCCCTTATAGGTACGCTACAAACCTGGCAAATTACTATGCTCAGTCCTCAGACCCAACCAGTTTCAATCCCTTATAGGTACGCTACAAACGTGGATGACTGTTTAGATTTTCCAGTTGCAGATGAG
>JAPYWU010000030.1 GCA_028276205.1 Dictyoglomaceae bacterium
TATTCCATAAAATTAATTAAAAGAATTTGACAAAAACCTTTCCTTTTGATTAAACTTAAAAAGGTTTAAGTAAGGTGGGGGCGTAGCTCAGTGGGAGAGCGCTTGCTTCGCATGCAAGAGGCCGTGGGTTCAAATCCCATCGCCTCCACCAAAATTTTTAATCACGATGTATAAGAGCCATATTATTCCTATGAATTACCTCTTCGTAGGTGTTATCTCCTAAAATAGCTTTTATTTCTTCAGAGTTTTTTCCAATTATATTTTGAATCTCACTACTGTCATAATTAATAATTCCTTTTCCTATTTCATTTCCTTCTTTATCCAATATAGATACTGTATCTCCTCTTACAAAATCTCCCTCAACTTTTATTATTCCAACCGGAAGTAAACTCTTACCCTTTTTAAGAATTGCTTCCTTGGCTCCATCATCAATATAAATTTTTCCCTCACTTTTTGCCACAAATAACATCCAGTGCTTTTTTCTGCTTAGATGCTTCTCAGAAGGATAGAAAAAAGTTCCAATTTTTTCATCTTTTAAGATAAGTCTTTCCAAAATATTTTCAATATCTGTTTTTGTTAGAATCATGGGTATTCCAGCCTCTGTAACTATCTTGGCTGCCATTAACTTTGTATACATACCACCAGTTCCCTTTCCTGGACCTGCATATTTTTCAATACTTTCATTTATCTCATAAACTTCCTTTATCAATTTAGCATCATTAGATTTATTGGGATCTTCCGTATATAGACCATATACATCAGACAATATAATTAAGACATCAGCATCTACAGCACATGCTACCTTTGCCGATAATGTATCGTTATCTCCAATCTTTATTTCTTCAACTGCCACTGTATCATTTTCATTTACAATAGGGATAATCTTTTCTTCTAAAAGAGTCTCAAAGGTTTGAGAAATATTTAAATATCTTTTTCTATCATAAATATCTTCTGCTGTAATAAGTATTTGGGCTATAGGTTGTTTAAAAATGGAGAAAATTTGTGCATAATATTGCATTAACCTTACTTGTCCCACAGCAGATAATGCTTGCTTGGCAGGAAGATCCTTTCTCTTAGAGAGACGAGTTATAATTTCTCTTCCCGAAGCAATAGCTCCAGAAGATACCAATATAACTTCCTTACCAGATCTTATAAGTTTTACACATTCTCTTGCTAAGGAAAGGATCTTCTCTGCCGATGGATTTCCTTTCTCATCAGTTATACTTGAGGTACCAACCTTTACAACAATTCTTTTCCAGTTATTCATCTTCTTTTATTTCTACCTTTCCCACTTTTTTGGCCTTTCTTTTTATATCAATCCTTGGCAGCATAACTATATGCCCACATTTTTCACATTTTAATTTAATATCAACCCCAGAATAAAGCACGATCCATCTATTTCCACCACAAGGATGTTTCTTAGGAAGCTCTAATATATCACCTACTTCAATTTTCTCTATCATTCCTCTTCTTCTTCTACTCTTGGTTTTGCCTTAGCTATGATCTCCTCTTGTATCTTTGCTGGTACCTCTTCATAATGGGAGAATTTCATAGAGTACGATCCTCTACCCTGAGTAATAGATTTAAGAACAGATGAATATCTAAGCATTTCAGCCAATGGTACAAGAGCCTTTACTACTTGTAACTTACCCAAGGTATCTATCTGAGTTACTCTTCCCCTCCTACCATTAAGGTCACTTATGATATCACCTGTATACTCACTTGGTGCTGTAACTTCTACACTCATTATTGGTTCAAGAAGCACAGGTTTTGCTTCCATGAAACCTTTTTTGAAAGCTTTGGCAGCTGCTATTTTAAAGGCCATATCTGAAGAATCTACTTCATGATAAGATCCATCAAATAAAGTAACTCTAACATCTACTACGGGAAATCCAGCTAATACTCCTTTTTCCATAGTTTCTCTAACCCCTTTTTCAACTGCAGGTATATAGTTCTTAGGAACAACTCCACCAACAATCTTATCTACAAATTCATATCCAGCACCTCGAGGTAAAGGCTCTAACTCAAGCCATACATGTCCATATTGTCCTCTACCACCTGTCTGTTTTTTCACTTTTCCTTCAGCTTTGACCGTAGCTCTAATAGTTTCTCTATAAGCTACTTGTGGTGTACCTAAGGTCACGTTTACCCCAAATTTTCTTTGCATCCTTTCCACTACCACTTCTAAATGAGAATCTCCTAAACCATAAATTAATGTTTCATTAGTTTCTACATTTCTTTGCACTCTTAAAGTTGGATCTTCTTCTAAAATTCTTGCAATTGCAGAACTCATCCTATCTTCATCAGCTCTGGTCTTTGGAACTACGGCAACTGCAAAGACAGGTTCAGGAAATTCGACTGGGACCACTTTTATGGAATTATCTTTATCACTCAAAGTCTCATTTGTACTTGTTTCTTTTAATTTTGTTATCACACCTATATCTCCAGTACTAATCTCTGTTGCAACTTCTTGGTTCTTACCTCTTTGATAGAAAAGTCCCCCTATCTTTTCTTGTACTCCTTTATTTACATTAAATAATGCAGAATCAGGCTTTAAGACTCCTGATAAAACCCTAATGTAACTAATCTTACCAACAAATGGATCAGCAGAAGTTTTAAAAACAAAAGCTAAAAGACCATTCTTTTCACCTATTCGTATGGCTTTTGTTTCTCCCTTTTTAAGATCTTCGATAGGTATAGCTGGTCTTTCTAAAGGATTTGGGAAGAAGGCAACTATCGCATCAAGTAATTTTGATACCCCTACATTTTTATAAGAGGACACAGGGAAGATTGGAAATATTTCTCTCCCTATAAAAGCCTCCTTTAAGGTTTTAGCTATTAAGGAGCTTTCAATCTCTTCTCCTTCTAAATATTTTTGAAGTAATTCTTCATCAAACTCAATAATAGTTTCAATTAATTGCTGTCTATATTTTTCATAATCTGACTTAAGCTCTGCTGGAATTTCAGATTCTATTGCTTCTCCCTTATCATCTTTATAAATATATGCTTTACCCTCTAAAAGATCTATAACACCATTAAAATTCCCTTCTTTACCAATGGGCAAATATATAGGAATTGCTTTACCCCCAAATCTTTCTTGAATAGCCTTCACATTTTCATAGAAATCAGCACTCTCTCTATCAAGTTTATTCACCACAAAAGCTACTGGTAATTTCTCTTCTTCACCCATTCCCCATACTTTTTCAGTTTGAACCTGTATTCCAGAAATAGCATCAATTACAACAAGAATACTATCAACCGCTCTTAGAGCACTTTTAATTTCTCCTATGAAGTCTGCATATCCTGGTGTATCAATTACGTTAATTTTCTTTCCTTTCCATTCCAAGGGTAGAACCGAAAGACTTAAAGATATTCCTCTTTTTATTTCTTCAGGTTCAAAATCAGAAACAGTATTACCATTTTCTACTTTACCCATTCTATCTATTACTTTTGCAGTATATAAAATTGCCTCAGCTAAACTCGTCTTTCCTGCACCCCCATGCCCAAAGAGTCCTACATTCCTTAAGTTTTCAGTTTCATATTTCATTTTTCTTTCATAACCCCCTTACTTATTTTTATTTTAAAAATTTCCAATTTTAAATTATATATCATACATGTATCTCTTAAGAAAAATACATTTTATAAAATCCCAGTACTTCCCAGCCCCCCTTCTCCTCTTTCCGTTAAAGGAAGGCTTTCTACTTCTTCCCATTCTACCCTTGGATAAGGAAGAACAAGAAGTTGAGCTATTCTCATGCCTTTTTTACCGTAAAAAGGCTTTTTTGAAAAATTGATAAGATTAACTAAAATTTCTCCTCTATAGTCGCTATCAATAAGTCCCGGAGTGTTTAAGATTGTTATACCTTCCTTTGCAGAAAGTCCACTTCGAGGTAAAACCAACGCCAAATATCCTTCGGGAAGGGCTATTTTTATTCCTGTAGGAATTATCATTCCTCCACCTATTTCATTAAAGGGAGGAAGGACAAAATCAATACGAGAATACAAATCTAAAGCGGCAGATCCAGATGTAGCATAAAAAGGGAGTGATAGCTCTTTATCTATTCTTTCTATAAGTACTTTAACCTTCATATCTTTAATAAGCCTTTGCAAATAATGCCTTAATTTTTGTCTCCTTTCCACAAAGAATACATTTTCCTTCTTCCTCTTTCCAATCAAGGGGTAAATTTCTTATTGTAGCTCCAGTTAATTCTTTTATCTTTAATTCACATCCTCCATCTCCACACCAACTTGCTTTAACAAAACCTCTTTTTGTATCCATAATTTCTTTAAATGTATTAAAGTCACTTACATCATGGAAATTCTCTTCTCTAAATTTTAAAGCCTTTTGGAAAAGAGTTTTTTGAATATCTTCTAAAAGATTTTTTAGATCTTCTACCATATTTTCTTTTTTATATGATACTTTCAATCTTAAATCTCTTCTTGCCACAAATATTTCCTGCTTATCTACTTCTTTTGGACCTATCTCTATTCTTACTGGAACTCCTTTAAGTTCATACTCATTAAACTTCCAACCAGGAGTATGTTCCTCATCCTTATCTACCTTTACTCTAAAATGTTCCTTCAAGATATTATATATTTCATCCACATAATTATAAACTTTTTCCTTTTCAGTATCATTTTTCCATATTGGTATAATTACTATTTGATAAGGAGCAACTCTGGGAGGTAAAACAAGACCATAATCATCACCATGAGTCATTATTAAAGCTCCAATAAGCCTTGTAGACACTCCCCAACTGGTTTGCCAAACATATTTTCTTTCACCATCCACATCCTGAAACATAATATCAAATGCCTTAGCAAAATGCTGACCTAAATTATGAGATGTCCCAGCTTGAAGAGCCCTTCCATCCGCTAAAAGAACCTCTATAGAATATGTATGTAAGGCACCAGCAAATTTTTCATTCTCTGTTTTTTTACCAGCAATTACTGGAATAGCTAAATCGTTCTCAACAAAATCTCTATATACAAAAAGCATTTTTAATGCTTCTTCTTCTGCTTCTTCAAGGGTTCTATGAGCGGTATGACCTTCCTGCCATAAAAATTCTGTAGTTCTTAAAAAGGGTCTTGTTTCTTTCTCCCATCTAACCACATTAGCCCATTGATTTATTAGTACTGGTAAATCTCTCCATGACTGAATCCATTTAGCATACATGCTACAGATGATTGATTCTGAGGTAGGTCTTACAGCAAGAGGTTCAAAAAGCTCTTCATCTCCTCCTTTAGTAACCCAAGCAACTTGAGGTGAAAAACCCTCCACATGTTCTGCCTCCTTCTCTAAGAAACTCTTTGGTATAAAAAGAGGAAAATACGCATTTTCATGACCCGTTGCCTTAATCTTCTCATCTAAAATCTTCTGTATATTCTCCCATATGGCATAGCCATAAGGTTTTATTACCATACAACCTTTAACAGGAGAATAGTCTACAAGTCCTGCCTTTAATACCACTTCGGTATACCATTTTGAAAAATCATCCTTTTGAGATGTTAATGCTTCTACAAACTTCTTTTCCATAAATCACTACCTCCTATATCTCAAATCTTATTTTCAAAGGACCGCTGTTATAAGTATCTTCCTCAACTATCACTTTTAGGATAACCTTTTTGCCCTTTTCTTTAATTTTATAAGCAGTATTATAAAACTCATCAAAAGATATTTCACCAACAGTATTTGATAATGGATCGGGAAGTATACCTCTCTGTTGAGCTATTTTATTGACCTCTGATAGAACCTCTAAGAGCTTTGATTCAATCTTATCTAAACCTTCACTGCCATCTATAACTTTTAACAATATCACATCTCCTGCCTTATATACTAATTTATAAGGAAAAATTTGAAAATATACAATAACTGGTTCACCCTCAAATATGTTTGCTAAAGAATATACTCTTACCAATTTTTCCTCTGGTGTTTTCATCGCCTCCAAAAGTTTATTCCATTCCGCTTCTGGTACCCATACATATCCTTTTTCTTCGTTTCCTGCTCCTCTTTCTTTTGCTATACTTTCAATTAAAGAAAGTAGCGCTTTTGCTTCTTTTTGTATATCATCACTTGTTTTACCTCTAATAATATAATTAAGGATCAATTCTCCTCTTTTAAATATAATTCCTTCTGTACGTAAACTAGTTATAGTAGAATTCAAAAACTGTAACTCATCAAGTAAATATTTTTTATCCTTCTCCAAAGATTCTTTTTCCTTAGATAATGTGGCTATTTTTTTAGAGACCTCATATATAGACCTTTGAAGTCTTTCGTTTTCTTTCTTTAATCTCTCCTTATCCATAGATAATTTATTAAGTTCTTTAAGTAATTTTTCTCTTTCCGTTTCCAAAGTTTGAATTTTTCTTTTATATTCTTCTAAATCTTTTAAAGCCTTTTCTCTATCTCTTTTTACATCTTCATACCTCTTTAAAATTTCCGTATATTCTTTTTCCTTTGATTTTATTGAACTTTCTAAAGAATATATTTGCCTTTTTAATTTTTCCATTCCAAATAAAGCTACTCGAACATTTTCAGAAATAACAGAAAGCACAACAAGAGAAAAAGCCATAACTAAAACGCCCGTCAAAATACTGATTATACGAGAAGTGTATTTAGGCCTAAGCCCAAAAAGAGAAAGCTTCTTTTTTCCTGCTTTTCTACCTACATAATCTCCTGTATATGCAATCAAGCCACTTGCAAGGATCAATATAATTATTAAAAAAAGTCCAGACATTAAAGATTAAACCTCTCTCCTAAGAAAAATCTTTTTGCCATATCACTGTTAACTATCTCGTCAGGAGTACCAGAGATAAGAACCTCTCCTGAAAATATTATATATGCATAATCTGTTATAGCTAACGTATCTCTAACATTATGATCAGTAATCAATATACCCAATCCCTTTTCTCTTAAATAAGAAATGGTTTCTTGTAAATTTTGAACAGTAATAGGATCAACTCCTGCAAAAGGCTCATCTAAAAGTATGTACTTAGGGGATAGGGCTAAAACTCTGGCTATTTCAACCCTTCTCCTCTCCCCTCCAGACAAGGTATACCCTAAATTTTTCCTTACTTTTTGTAACTGAAATTCTTCTATTAACTCTTCCAACATCTCTTTTTGTTCTTTCGGTGTTAAGTTTGTTAATTCTAATACTAATTTTATATTGTCTTCTACTGTAAGCTTTCTAAATATGGTGGGATCTTGGGCAAGATAGCCAATACCTTTTCTTGCTCTTTGGGGCATAGATAAATGAGTAATATCTTCACCATCAAGTAAAACCTTACCTTGATCAGCAGTTATTTCACCCATTATAGTATAAAAGGTAGTAGTTTTTCCTGCCCCATTTGGTCCTAAAAGTCCTACCACATTACCAGGGGTTACACGTATAGAGACATTTTTAACTACACACCTTTTTCCGTAGTATTTATATATACCTATGGTCTCAAGTGCCATAATTTAATGTTAAGAAAATTTTAACAATATGTCAATTTATCTCAAGCTTTTTAAAATTTCAAATATGTTTTTATATCCTTTTCTTTGAACAATACTCAAAGTAGTAAAATACTCCTTAAGAGCTGAAAAATATCTATTTTCTCTTAGATATAAGGCACATAAAAGAGCGTGAAAAAATTCATTATCTTTATTTAATTTTAATCCTCTATCTATTAACTCTTTTGTCTTTTTTAAATTATCTTTTAAATAATACAAATATGCAAGATAAGCTATTACCCAATCATCGTCAGGTTTTAAATCGTATAATCTTTCAAAATAAAAGATTGATTTATCATAATCTTCTAAGAAATAATACAAAAATGCTAATTTATATAGATTAAATATACCGCTATTTTCTTCCTTTATATCCTTTTTAAGATTTTTAAGAAAATTAGGATCAGTAGCAACAAGTAAATTATATGTCTTATAAAGGTTCTCTAAATCTCCTAAAGCTCCATATACTACCATAAGATTGAAAATAGATTCAGAATTTTTGGGATCTTTTTTAATTTGCTGTTCAAATTGAGTTTTTAGATATTTCAAATCATCAGAAGATAATAATAAATTAATGAAGAAGATAAAAAAGATTATAGATAAGAAAAGAATTTTAAGTGCCTTTCTTAATATCAAAAACCTTCAACTCCTTCAAAATTTCAGTAGCAAGAGCTAAAGCTAATTTTCCATCCTCAAGGGTAACCTCAGGATCTGAACCCTCAAGAATACAGTTCACAAAATGTTCAAGCTCTAACTTCAAGGGTTCCTCTTTCTCTAAAACCGGAGTCTCTATAGATGTTTCAACTTGTTTTCTATTCCCATGAATTATAGATATGCTTTGTTCCATATAATCTACACTTATTAAATCTCCACTTTTCTCATAAATATCCAATCTTCTAATCTTTTTAGGAGTTACCCTACTAGCAATCAAATTTACAAGAAGATTTCCATCAAAAATAAGTTCCACATTTGCGAAATCTTCATGGGAAGTATACAAAGAATAGCCATATCCTTTTATGTCTAATATTTTTCTACTCTTACCTAATACATAAAAAAGAATATCTAAATCATGAATCATAAGATCCATTACAACCCCTACATCAGTTATTCTACCGTCAAAAGGACCAGATCTTTTTATCTCCATGTAAAAAGGATCTTTTATATATCTTTTTAATTCTTGAACAGCAGGGTTAAATCTTTCTATATGCCCTACCTGTAGAATAAGATCTTTCCCGCTAGCAATCTCTAATAGAGTTTCCGCCTCTTTTAAAGTTCGAGTCACAGGCTTTTCTATAAAAGTATGAATACCCCTAAGCAAAAAGTCTTTTGCTATCTGAAAATGCGTATTAGTAGGAGTAACAATACTAACAGCATCAACTCTATCAAGTAAATCTCTATAATCAGAAGTTATAAAAGGGATATTATAAATGGAAGCAATCTCTTTTGCTCTTTGTAAATTTAAATCTGCGATTCCCACAACTTCTACTTTAGGAATCTCACTAAAAATTCTTACATGATGTTGACCTAAATATCCTACTCCAACAACCCCTATTTTTACCTTATTCATCTCCTATATTATTCTCCTCAAGTTGCCATTTTATTATTCTTGCATAAACTCCGCCCCTCTTCAATAGCTCTTCATGGGTACCCTCTTCTACTATTTCTCCATTTTCTAATACAATTATTCTATCAGCTTTTCTTATAGTAGATAAGCGATGAGCTACAATAAAAGCAGTTTTTCCTTCCATAAGATCTTTTAAAGCCTCCTGTACATAGGCTTCTGATTCAGAATCTAAGGCGGAAGTAGCTTCATCAAGAATTATTAATTTTGGTTTTAAAAGAACAACTCTTGCAATAGCAATTCTTTGTGCCTGACCACCCGAAATACCTATCCCACCCTCTCCAATAACAGTATCATATCCATTTGGCAGATTCATAATAAAATCATGAGCCCTTGCTATTTTAGCAGCCTCTATAATTTCTTCTAAAGTTACATTTGGGTTCCCATAACTTATATTATCTTTTACTGTACCATAAAAAATAATAGTCTCCTGTGGAACAAAACCTATTTGAGATCTTAAAGATTTTAAACTTACTTCTTTTATATTGTATCCATCAATTCTTACTTCTCCTTGAGTAGGATCTATAAATCTGGGAATAAGATTTACAAGAGAACTTTTTCCCGCCCCACTACTTCCTACAATAGCAATTTTTTCTCCAGGATTAACCTTAAGATTTATATTCTTTAAAACCCAAATCTTTCCGTCATAAGTAAAATATACATTTTTAAACTCTACAAAACCCTTTATTGGAGGTAGAATTATTGGATTTTTAACCTCTTCTACCTCTTTACCTTTATCCAAAATCTCAAAAATTCTTTCTAAAGCAGCATAGGCTTGTCTTAGTCCTGAAAACACCCTAAGAATAGTTTGAGTAGGATCCAAAGCCATACCAACATAAGTAAGAAAAGCTACAAAAGATCCCATTGTTATCTCTCCCCTTGCTATCTTTCTTGTACCTAACCAAAGGATAAAAACAAGAGCTAAAGCACTTAAAAAGCTAGCAAGGGGAACTTGTAATGCTGTAAGTCTTGCAATCTTCAAATTTCTAAAAAAATTTTTTTCATTTTCTCTCTTAAATCTTTCAATCTCTTTTTCTTCTTGAGAAAAGCCTCTTACTATCCTTGCCCCTTTTATACTCTCCTGAATAAGTTTTGTTAAGTCTGCTACCTTTTTTTGTACAGACATGGACCATTTTTGTATCTCTCTACCTATACCAGATATGGAAAATACGAAAAGAGGAATAACAAGAAGAGTCGCAAGAGCAAGTTGCCAATCAGTGATAAATATTATCACAAGAACCCCTGATAAAAGAACTATGGCATAAAAAAGATCTGCTATACCTGATAAAAAAGAGGTTTGTATTAATTGAGTATCTTGAAGAGTACGAGCTATAAGATCACTGCTTCCCCATCTATTTAAATAATCTAAAGAGAGATATTGAATCTTCTCGAATAATTTTTCTCTTAAGTCAGCTACCAATCTATGACCAATAAAAGAAAAGATATAAATCTGACCATACAAAAAAATGCTTCTTATAAAAAGAAGAATAATAATTATAAAGGCTAATCTATTTAGA
>JAPYWU010000031.1 GCA_028276205.1 Dictyoglomaceae bacterium
AATAAAGTCAGAAGAGCAAGACCTTATGAGGTGAATGAAACAGGTGTTAAATACTATTCTTTACCCCTTGTGGTTTATGGAATAGTTAGAAATGAATTTCCATATAAATATGTATATAAATTTTCTGATTTCTTTTATATAAATTTCAGGGGTGGAGAAGGAACATTTAGATATTTTTCATATGTTGATGTTTTAAATGGAAGATTTACTCCTAATACTTTTAAGGATAAGATTATTTTCGTGGGTGCAGTTTCTCCTATATTAAAAGATACTTTTCTTCATCCTTTTTCAGGATATGTATCCCCTTCTGGAAAATCATATTCATATATGCCAGGTGTAGAAATCCATGCCAATATTCTTGATAATTTGTTAAATAATGATTATTTAAAAACCCTGATTTCCCCTTTAATTCTTATAATTAATTTTCTTTCTGTATTTTTTACAGGTATCTTTCTAAGTAAAAAGATGTTTTTGAATGTTTTTATAACTATCTTTCTTATTTTGTTATATTTTGGATTTTCTTATTATTTGTTCTTAAAACATATTATAGCTCCTGTGGTTTCTCCTTCTCTTGGGATGGTATTTGGTTTTTTAGGAAATTTGGTATATCAGAGTATATTGCCCAGGGAAAGATTAGAGGGAATTACTATTAAAAGAAGATATAAAATATTGAAAAAATTGGGATCTGGAGGCATGGCTTCAGTTTATTTAGCAAAAGATTTAGTTACTAAGAAGGATGTTGCTGTAAAAATACTTCATCCCCAATATGCAGAGGATAAAGAGGTCTTAGAAAGGTTTTATAGAGAGATACAAGTATGTAAAGATCTTGATCATCCTAATATTGTAAAGGTTCTTGATCATGGAAAAGAGGATGATTATGTATTCATGGTAATGGAGTATGTATCAGGAAAAGATTTGAAGAAAATTATTGAGGAGAAAGGTCCTATTCCTGTGGATTGGGCAGTAGAGATTATAAAGCAAGTAGCTTATGCTCTTTCCTATGCAAATTCAAAAAATATCGTACATAGAGATATAAAACCTCAAAATATTATGATAACTAATGATGGTAAAGTAAAACTTATGGATTTTGGTATTGCTCGAATAGGTGGACTTTCTACATTAACTCAAACAGGTGTTTTTATGGGTACTCCTCAGTATGCCTCTCCAGAACAATTGGAAGGTAAAAAAGTAGATATTAGATCTGATATTTTTTCCTTAGGAATAGTTTTCTATGAGATGTTAACTGGATTATTACCTTATGCTGAAGAAACAACTATTTCACTTATGTTAAAAAGATATCAAGAAGAGTTACCAGATGTAAGGAGTATCAATTCCAATATACCTGAAGGTATAGCTATGATTATTAAAAAAATGACTGCCCGTTTTCCAGAATTTAGATATCAAACCCCAGAAGAATTAATAGATGACCTCAATAGGGGTTACCCTTTACATCCTTACGAAGAAAAAAATATTGCATCTTCAGATACAATTATAAAAAGAGATATAGATAAAAAAGATAATTAGAGGCATTTAAACACTAAAACCACATCTCCTAATTGTATAATATCTCCATCGTGTAAAAGTTCCTTATTGACTTTTAATCCATTTACCATTGTTCCATTAGCACTTCCTAAATCCTCTATATAATATTTATCCTCGCTTCTTATTATTTTTGCATGAAATCTTGATACTGTGGGATTAACTATTACAATATCATTCTCCTTCTCTCTTCCTATAGTTGTTTCGTCTTTGATAATTTTAAAGTCTTTACCTCTGTCTTCTCCATGTTTTATGATTAGGTATGCCCAGTTTATAGGAAGAAGTGTAGCATCCATTTTCATAGTATTAGAAGCACCAGCTATTACATCCTTTTTACCCATCTTTTGAATATTGATTTTTCCTTTTTCCCTTCGTCTCAAATAAATATCATATATTAATAGAGCAATAAAGATTACTAATAAAATAATCAAAAAAATATTCAATTTCCTTCCCCCTTTCCTTTAGGTCTTTGTTGTTGATTATATAAGAAAAATCGAAATTTGGCAATGATTGTTAAAGTTTATTAAAAGTATGCATAAAATTGCATTTCTATGGTATAATTTTTCAAAATTGATTGGGAGGTATATGGCTATGGGTAAAGATAAAGTAGTACTTGCATATTCTGGAGGATTAGATACCTCTGTAGCTATAAAATGGCTTATGCAAAAATATTCATTAGATGTGATAACTTTAACAGTAGATATTGGACAGGGAATAAATTTGGAGGAAATAAAGAAAAAGGCTGAAAATTTAGGGGTAGAGAAGGCTTATATTATTGACTTAAAAGAAGAATTTGTAAATGATTATATAACTCCTGCTATAAAGTCGAATGCAATGTACGAGGGAGTTTATCCTCTGGCTACAGCTCTATCAAGACCTCTTATTGCTAAATATTTAGTTAAAGTAGCAAAGGAAAATGGAGCAAAGTATGTAGCTCATGGGTGCACTGGAAAGGGAAATGATCAGGTTAGAATAGATCTTGGAGTGAAGGCATTAGCACCAGATTTAGAAATTATTGCCCCTGTTAGGGAATGGAATTTTTCAAGAGAGGAAGAAATTGATTATGCAATAGAGAATAATATACCTATACCTGTTTCAAGAAAAAGCCCTTTTAGTATAGATGAGAATTTGTGGGGAAGAAGTATAGAGGGTGGAATTTTGGAAGATCCATGGCAGGAACCCCCAGAGGAGATTTATCAATGGACAAAATTAAAGAAGGAAGAACCATCTTATATTGAAATTACTTTTGAAGAAGGGATACCTGTAGAATTAAATGGGGAAAGAAAAAGTCTATTACAAATAATAGAAAATTTGAATGAGATCGTTGGTTCATATGGAATAGGAAGAATAGATCATATTGAAAACAGACTTGTAGGAATTAAGTCCAGAGAAATTTATGAGGCACCTTCTGCAATTGTAATAATAAAGGCTCATGAAGCTTTAGAAGATATGGTGTTGCCAAGAGAGCTTGCACATTTTAAGAAGATGCTTGAAGGAAAATATGCTGAACTTGTATATTATGGCCTTTGGTTTGATCCTTTTAGAGAGGCTATTCAAGCCTTTATGGATAAAACTCAAGAAAGAGTTACAGGAAAAGTGAAAATAAAGCTTATGCCTTGGAGTTTTTCTGTAGTAGGAAGAATGTCTCCCTACTCCTTGTATGATCATGGGCTTGCTACTTATGATAAAGGAAGTACCTTTTCTACTGAATCAGCAGTAGGCTTTATAAAACTTTTTGGACTTCAAAATTATCTATATGCATTAAGGGGAAACCAAAATGATTAAAGTGGGTATTGTAGGAGCCTCTGGATATGTAGGGCAAGAACTTACTCGGATATTGTTGAAACATGGAAAAGTGGAAAAAATTTATCTTTTTACTGATCATTTTGATAGTTCTGATATATTTAGAAGTGACAAATTAATAATAAAGGAAAGAAAGGATTATCAAGAATATGTAGATGATTTAGATTTGTTCTTTTTTGCTCTTGGAAATGGGGAACTTTTAAAGCTTTTATCAGAAAGTAAAGTCCCAGAAAGATTTATTGATTTAAGTGCAGATTTTAGATTTAAAAATCCTCATGAGTATGAGAGGATTTATGGTATAAAACATACATTACCTAATATATTAGAGGAAGTTGTATATGGACTTCCAGAGATTTTTAGGAAAGACATAAAAAAGGCTAAATATATTGCAAATCCTGGTTGTTATCCTACCGCTTCTATTTTAGGTATATATCCACTTGTTAAGGAAGGAAAAAATTTTGGATCTGCAATTATAGATGCAAAATCTGGTATTTCAGGTGCAGGTAGAAAACCTTCTGATAAAAATATATATGGAAATATTGCGGAAAATTTTCAGGCTTATTCTATTTTAAATCATAGGCATCAGCCTGAAATAGAGAATGTGATTAAAGAATTTGGTTATATGAAAGTTTTATTTGTACCTCAACTTTTACCAACCTTTAGAGGTATATTTGCTTCTATATATGTACCATTAAATGAAGAAATCTCTTCAGAGGATCTTTTTGATATATACTCGGATATATATAAAGATGAACCTTTTATTAGAATTCTTCCTCCTCTTACCTCCCCAGAAATTAAGAAAGTAAGAGGGACAAATTGGGTATTTATAAGTGCTCAAGTAGATAAGAATACAAAAAATGCAGTAATATTTGTGGCTATAGATAATTTGATAAAAGGGGCTGCAGGACAGGCAGTGCAAAACATGAATATTATGTTTGGTTTTTCGGAGGAAGAAGGACTTGATTTTTTACCTTTATATCCATAAATTAAGGAGAGATAAAAATGGTGTGGAAATTTGATGAAATTTATATGACAAACATAAATGGTGTAAGATCAGCAGGTGTATCCTGCGGTTTAAAAGAAGATAATAAATTAGATCTTGCTCTAATTGTGCTTGATAAACCGGTTTTTGCTGAAGCCATGTTTACTAAGAATACTGTTAAGGCTGCTCCTATTATTGTTTCTAAAAGGCATTTAGAAAAATATGGCATGATCCAAGCAATTGTCATAAATAGTGGGCAGGCAAATGCATGTACTGGAGAAAAAGGGATAAAAGATGCAGAGATGATGGCGGAAAGGGTTGCTAAAAATTTAGGTATTGATAAGGAATTAGTCTTTGTGGCATCTACAGGTAAAATAGGAGCATATCTGGAAATGGATAAAATAGTTAGTGGTATTGATATGGCATGTAAGGTTTTATCTAAGAATTCAGGGAGAGAAGTGGCTGAAGCTATTATGACAACTGACACTTTTCCTAAAATATCATCTGTTAAATATGGTGATGTAGTAATATCTGGAATAGCAAAAGGTGCAGGTATGATCCATCCTGATATGGCAACTATGCTGGTTTTTATAGGTACAAATGCCAAATTGGAAAAAGATGCTATGAAAAAAATCCTTAGAAGGAGTGTAGATAGATCATTTCATCAGATAAGTATAGATGGATGTACAAGTACAAATGATACAGTTCTTCTTTTTGCTACTGGAGAAAAGGAAATTAAAGAGAATATTTTTCAAAAAGGGCTCAATCTATTAACTGAAGATTTGGCAAAGATGATAGCAAAAGATGGAGAAGGAGCAACTAAATTAATTGAGATTAGAATTGAAAAGGCAGAAAGTTTAAAAAAGGCAAGGGTTTTAGGGAGGGCTGTTATTACTTCTAATTTGGTAAAAGCTGCTTTTGCAGGTGAGGATGATAATTGGGGTAGAATATTAGCAAGTATTGGTCAAACAGGATACATTATTGATTTAAACAAGATAGAGCTTTATATTGGTGAATATTTAGTTTTTGCAAAAAATGAACCTTTAAGGTATAATTCTCAGGAAGTCAAAAATTATTTAAAGAATAGGGAAGTTATGGTACGTATAGTATTAAATGAAGGCAGATGTAATGCGACTTCATGGGGATCAGATTTGACAGAGGAATATGTAAAAATAAATGCCTATTATAGGACTTGAGGTGAAGAAATGGAGGATAGATTTTTTCCTGTTTATAAAAGATTTAAGCCTGTTTTTGTGAGGGGTGAAGGTGTTTGGCTTTTTGATAGTAATGGAAATAAGTATCTGGATTTAAGTAGTGGTATTGGGGTTAATGCTTTAGGACATGCCCATCCTCATATAGTTGAAAAGGTCAAAAATCAGATAGAAAAGTTATCCCATGTATCAAATCTATTTTATAATTTACCGCAGTTTGAACTCTTAGAAAAACTTGCCTCCCTTACAAAAAGGGAGGCATTTTTTTTATCTAATAGTGGCGCTGAGGCAGTTGAAGCAAGTATTAAGCTTGCTCGTAAATTTTTCCAGGGTAAAAAGTGGAAGATTGTAAGTATGCATAATTCCTTTCATGGTAGAACTTATGGTGCTTTATCTGCTACTGGTCAGAAGAAATATCATGAAGGTTTTGAGCCTTTAGTACCTGGATTTACCTATGTTCCTTTTAATAATATAGAAGCATTAGAGGAAGCTATAGATGAGGAAACATGTGCAGTAATATTGGAGCCTATACAAGGTGAGGGTGGTATTTATCCTGCTGACAAGGAATATCTTAAAAAGGTAAGAGAGATAACTAAGGAAAAAGGAATTCTTCTTATTCTTGATGAGATTCAGACTGGAATAGGTAGAACAGGATATTTTTTGGCTGAAGAGTTTTATGAAATACAAGCAGATGTAATTCTCCTGGCAAAAGCTTTAGGTGGAGGACTTCCATTAGGGGCTGTTTGTACTACTAAAGATATTGCAAGTGTTATGACTCCCGGTAGTCATGGAACTACTATGGGAGGAAATTTAGTTGCTTGTGCTGCTGGAATTGCAGTATTGGATACTATTGGCAATGAGAAATTTTTAAGAGAGGTTAGGGAGAAGGGTACCTACCTTCAAGGAAAACTTCTGGATCTAAGAAATGAAACTCCATTGATAGTAGATATAAGAGGTAGGGGATTAATGTGGGGAATAGAGTTAAAGATTAAGGTAAGAGATATTTTAGAGGAATTAATTGAAAAAGGTGTGGTAGCCTTGTCTGCAGGTGAAAATGTGCTAAGATTACTTCCTCCACTTATCATAGAAAAAGAAGAAATAGATTATGGCCTTTCGAAAATAAGAGAAGTTTTATTAAAGAGGAGTGAAAATTTATGAGCAAAGAAGCAATCCTTGTTTTAGAAACAGGCCATAGCTTTATAGGAGAAAGTTTTGGATATGAAGGAGAAACAGTAGGTGAGATAGTTTTTAATACCAGCATGGTGGGATATCCTCAAGTACTTACTGATCCATCATATGCCAATCAAATAATAGTCTTTTCCTATCCTTTAATAGGAAATTATGGGGTAGATTCTGAAAGATTGGAGAGTAACAAGATTCATTGTGCAGGTGTTGTGGCAAGAGAATTTAATGATTATAAATTTCATTGGAATAGTGATAAATCTTTAGAGGAATTTTTAATAGAAAATAAGATAATTGGAATTCATAATATAGATACGAGGGCTATAGTTCGTGAAATAAGAAAATTTGGTACTATGAAGGCTATTATTTCTACCGAAGAGAAAGACCCTTTTGTGTTAGTTAAAAAGCTTGGAATCTATGATTTTAATTATTTAGATCTTGTAAGAAGGGTTACTACTACAATTCCTTATGAAATAAACGAAGAAGGGGATAAGAAAATTGCTTTGTTAGATTTTGGAGTAAAAAGAGGCATAATAAGAGAACTTCTAAAGTATAATTTAAGAATAAAAGTTTTTCCAGCTTGGACATCCTTTGAAGATATTAAAAGCTATAATCCAGATGGAATAGTCCTTTCAAATGGTCCTGGAGATCCTTCCAATGTTCCATATGTACAAGAGACTATAAGGAGAATATTAAAACTGGAAAAACCAATTCTTGGTATATGTCTTGGAATTCAGCTTCTTTCATTAAGTGTAGGAGCCCGAACCTATAAATTAAAGTTTGGACATAGGGGAGCCAATCATCCTGTTTATCATGTGGACTCTGGAAGAACATTTATAACCTCTCAGAATCATAGTTATGCTGTCGATGATAGAACTCTCCCACCAGGTTTTGAGGTAAATTACTATAATCTTAATGATTATACGGTGGAAGGAATAAAGCATAATTCCTATCCTTTAATAGCTGTTCAATTCCATCCTGAGGCATCTCCTGGTCCATGGGATACAAAATATATTTTTGATGATTTTTACAATCTAATTTCATAGTGAGGTGAAAGGGATTGTCTAAAAAGTATAAAAAGGTACTTGTGATTGGTTCAGGGCCAATAGTTATTGGCCAAGCAGCAGAATTTGATTATTCAGGTACCCAAGCTTGTAGAGCTTTAAAAGAAGAAGGAGTTGAAATAGTACTTGTAAATTCTAATCCTGCAACTATCATGACAGATTGGGAAATGGCAGATAGGATCTATATAGAACCTATTACTGCTGAAGTGGTAGAAAGAATTATTGAAAAAGAAAGACCAGATGGTATAATTGCTACTCTTGGTGGACAAACAGGCTTGAATTTAGCAATGGAACTTGCATCTAAAGGGATTATTGATAAATATGGAATTCCTCTTTTGGGAGCCTCATTAGAATCTATAAGTATGGCAGAAGATAGAGAGCTTTTTAGAAAGAGAATGGAGGAGATTGGAGAACCTGTTTTACCAAGTATTGTTGTAAGATCTATGGAGGAAGGGAGAAAAGCTTTAGAGGTTATTGGCCTTCCTTTAGTGATAAGACCAGCTTATACCTTAGGAGGTACTGGTGGAGGAATAGTGGAGACAGAGGAAGAATTTGAAAAGGCGTTATTGAGAAGTTTAAAGTTGAGCCCTGTAAGTCAGGCTCTTCTTGAAAAAAGTGTGGTAGGTTGGAAGGAAATAGAATTTGAAGTAATGAGAGATAAAAAAGGAAATGTAATAACGGTATGTAGTATGGAAAATATTGATCCTATGGGAATTCATACTGGTGACAGTATTGTTGTAGCTCCTACCCAGACTCTTAATGATATAGAATATCAAATGCTTAGAAGTGCTTCTTTGAAAATTATAACAGCTTTGAAGATTGAAGGTGGCTGTAATATTCAATTTGCTTTAAATCCACATAAAAGGGAATACTTTGTGATTGAAGTTAATCCAAGAGTAAGCAGATCATCAGCATTGGCTTCAAAAGCTACAGGTTTTCCTATAGCCAGAATTACAGCTAAGATTGCTCTTGGAAAAACCTTAGATGAGATTAAAAATCCAGTAACTGGAGAGACTTATGCAGCTTTTGAACCTACCTTAGACTATGTGGTAGTTAAGATTCCAAGATGGGGCTTTGAAAAATTTAAAGTTAGAGATAGGAAACTTGGTACACAGATGCAAGCTACTGGTGAAGTTATGGCTCTTGGTAGAACTTTTGAGGAGGCTTTACTTAAAGCCTTAAGGTCCTTAGAAGTAGAAACAGGATTATTTGATAGGAGATTTTCTTATTTGTCAGATGAAGAGATAAGACAGGGATTAAAGAATGCAGATGATAGAAGACTATTCCTTATAGCTGAAGGGTTTATAAGAGGTTATTCCATAGATGAAGTCCATGATTTAACTAAAATTGATAAATTTTTCTTAACAAAAATTTATAACCTTATAGAAATATCCAAAAAATATAAAGATAAATCTCTTAATGAGATTACACCAGAAGAGTTAAAGAGCTTGAAAAAGATTGGATTTGGAGATTATGATTTATCATGTTTTCTTAGGGCCACAAAAGAAGATATTTTTGCCTATAGAAGACTCCACAAAATCTTTCCTGTATATAAGATTGTAGATACCTGTGCTGCCGAATTCTCTGCTAACACTCCTTATTACTACTCTACATATGAGGATGAAAATGAAGCACAGAAAAATCCACAAAGATCAGTAGTGGTTATTGGTAGTGGACCTATAAGAATAGGACAGGGAATTGAATTTGACTATTGTACAGTTCATGCAGTGAAGGCAATAAAAGAAGAGGGACTTGTTTCTATAATGATTAATAATAATCCTGAGACATTGAGTACAGATTTTGATATGTCTGATAGACTTTATTTTGAACCTCTTACAAGTGAAGATGTGACCAATATTATGGAACAGGAAGAGCCTCTTGGCTTTATCTCCCAATTTGGAGGTCAGACAGCCATAAACTTATCTAAGAATCTGGAAAAAAGAGGTTTTTACTTACTTGGTACTTCTCAAAAGAGTATTGATTTGGCAGAAGATAGGGAAAAATTTGATAGATTTTTAAGGATAAATAAAATACCACGTCCTAAAGGATTTTATATAAGAAATTTGGAAGAGGCAAAAGAGGTAATAAAGGAGATTGGTTTTCCTGTATTATTGAGGCCTTCATATGTCTTAGGTGGTAGAGCAATGATAATTGTAAAAGATATGGAAACTTTGGAAAGTTATTTTAAAAGAAGAGATATAATTCTCCCCTTATGGATGGATCAATTTATTGTGGGTAAAGAAGCAGAAGTTGATATACTTTGTGATGGTAAAGATGTATTTATTCCAGGAGTTATGGAGCATATTGAGAGGGCAGGAATTCATTCTGGAGATAGCACCGCTGTTTTTCCACCTTATTCCCTATCAAAGGAAACCATATATACTATAGTTGATTACTCTACTAAAATAGCTTTAGGACTTGAGGTTAAAGGACTTTTAAATATTCAGTATGTGATCTCTGATAAGAATAATGAAGTATATGTTTTGGAAGCAAATCCAAGAGCATCAAGGACTGTGCCTTATTTAAGTAAAGCATTAAAACTTCCGTTAGTTAAATATGCTACTAAAATTGCTTTAGGATATACCATAAAAGAGCTTGGCTTGAAGCCTGGTCTTTATCCACAACCAAATTATTATGCTATTAAGGCTCCTGTATTTTCCTTTACTAAGATTAAGGGTGCTGAGATAGAGCTTGGTCCTGAGATGAGGTCTACAGGTGAAGTTATGGGGA
>JAPYWU010000032.1 GCA_028276205.1 Dictyoglomaceae bacterium
TCCAGGTCCTAAAGCACTTATTCTTCTCTTATGGGCTAGTTCTGAAAGTGGATTTGTTTGATCCATAAATTGGGATAATGGATTTCTATTAAAGAACTCTCTAACTGCTGCCATCAATGGCCTTGTACTTACTAAGTTGACTGGACTTGCCTGCTCTGTATCAGTTAATGCCATTTTTTCCCTTATTAATTTCTCTACTCTTGCAAGCCCAGCTCTAAATTGGACCTGTAAAAGTTCTCCTACTGACCTTATTCTCCTATTTCCTAAATGATCAATATCATCTACATCATCTTTTCCTGTTTTAACCATAGTGAGTCTTTTGATAATTTCAACAAAGTCTTCTTCAGTCAAAGCATAATTATCCAAAGGAATATTTAAACCTAACCTCTGATTAAGTTTATATCTCCCAACTTTTCCTAAATTATATTTTCTTACATCAAAAAATTGTTGCTTAATTACTCTCAAGGCTTCTTCCTCTCTGCTTGGAACATCCCCTGGTCTCAATCTACTACATGCTTCAAATATTGCCTGAGTTCTATCACTTACATTATCTCTTGAAAAGGTAGTCTCAAAATAACTTAGCTCATCTTTGTCTAAATATTGTGAAAAGTAATCAAGGTCATAACCTAAAGCTCTAAGAATAAGAGATACTGGAAACTTTTTAATACCATTTGGATGAATAAATATCATTCCATTACCGTCAAGTTCAAATTCTATCCATCCACCCCTTGTTGGAATAAGAGTTGCTATAATACTATGTCCTTCTTCTTGAAAAAATACACCAGGAGACCTTGTAATTTGGTTTACTATAACTTTTTCCGTACCATTTACAATAAAAGTAGCTCTTTCCGTCATTTGGGGAATATTTCCCAAAAACACCATTTGTTCTTTAACATCTTTTATGTTTTTATTCTCATCCTTAAAGTATAATCTTGCTCTAACATATATAGAAGATTCATAAGTAAGACCCTTCTCTAAACATTCATCAGGAGATTTTTGAGGTGGATCAATCCTGATGCCATCTTCTGTTGTAACAAACTCCAAAGAAAGCCCCTGTCTCGTGGATTCTATAGGACTTATCTCGCTTAAAACCTCTCTTAAACCGTCTTTTAAAAACCAATTAAACGAGTCGTATTGAATTTTAAGAAGATCAGGAATATTTTGAAAAATAGGTCTATCATCATCCCAAAAAACAGTAATATTATAATCTTTTTTCCTCATACCTCATCTCCTTTTCCTATTTTGAGATTAGACAAAACTATATTATACTATAGAGAGTTTATATTTAAAATAAAAAAAAGAGGAAAAATTTCCTAAAATTTTAGGAAAAATATTCTTTTATTTGCGCTTTTAACTTTATTTTTCTTATTTTTGTTTTTTCTCTTTAATTTTTAATCACAATAAAGAGCCCTATCAAAATAAATAATATACCGACAATTTTATCAAATATATTCTTAGGAATATATCTTGTCAATAAATCACCAAGAAAAGCTCCTATAAAAGAAATTAAAGACAAAGCCAAAGCTGCACCTAAAAAAACCCAAAAGGGTTGTTTTGTTTTCACAGAGAGGCTTATAACAGCAAGTTGAGTTTTATCACCAAGCTCTGCTAAAAATAATGTTCCAAAAGTAAGAAAAAGTATTTCTATCTTACTTTTTAAGTCCAATTTATAACACCTCCATGCTATAAGCTACAAATGAGTAGTATAATATATATCTAAATTATTTACAAGGAGGTGAAACAACAAATGTGGAATGTGATAATTACTGGTATAGCAAGTTTTCTTACGGATATAAGTACAGAGATGTTCTATCCTTTAATATCCTTCTATCTTCTTGCTTTAGGGGCAGGACCTGCCATATTAGGAATAGTGGAAGGTTTTGCCGAAAGTTTAGCATCTCTTTTAAAAGTTTATTCAGGTTATATTTCAGACAAAATTAGAAAAAGAAAACCTATCGCAATAGCAGGATATGCTTTTTCAGCCTTTGGAAAAATCTTTTTATATCTTGCAAGTTCATGGATTGGAGTTTTTGTGGGTAGACTTCTTGACAGATTTGGTAAAGGAATAAGGACTGCTCCACGAGATGCACTTATTGCAGAATCTTCTATAGAAAATCGAGGAAAAGCATTTGGACTTCATAGAGCAATGGATACACTTGGGGCTTTTCTTGGGGTTTTATTATCCATATGGATAATAAGTTCTTTGGGAATCAAAGAAACATCCTCTAACTTGTCCCTTTACATACCTACCTTTAAAAAGATAATATTAATAAGTATAATTCCAGCATTTCTTGGTGTCTTAGTATTATTCCTTGCAAAAGAGACCATGAAACATAATTCAACATCTAAAGCAACTTTAAAACTAAAATGGAGAGATCTGGATAAAAGATTAAAAGCTTTTCTAATATTTACTTTTATATTTACCCTTGGAAATTCCTCTAACCAGTTTCTATTTTTAAGGGCTAAAAACTTAGGTGCATCAATGCTTGATGTACTTTTTCTTTATCTTTTATATAACTTAATTTATACATTATTCTCATTTCCTGCAGGAGCTTTATCAGATAAAGTAGGGCGTAAAAAAATCTTGATTATAGGATATTTATTCTATGGTTTAGTATACTTAGGCTTTGGATTTGTATCTAAATATTCCTATTTATGGTTACTTTTTGGACTTTATGGATTTTATATATCCTTTACAGAAGGGGTTGAAAAGGCTCTTATTGCTGATCTTGCCCCATCAGATTTAAGAGCCACAGTAATTGGACTTCATGCTACCTTGGTAGGTATAGGATTATTTCCAGCCTCATTCTTAGCAGGTCTTTTATGGAATTATTTCGGACCGTCTGCTCCTTTTCTCTTTGGAGGATTTTTAGGAATACTCTCAGCTATAGGTTTAATCTTTATTCTTTAACATTTTTATAGTATAATTAATAAAATTATGAAAGATGAGGAAGGCTTACTTCAGGAGTTATTACAAGCATCAAATAACAAATACTCTTCAGAAAACCTGAAGAAAGCCTTCCTTTTTGCCCAAAAAGCACATAAAGACCAATTCAGAAAATCTGGAGAACCCTACATAACTCACCCTGTTGAGGTTGCCAAAATACTTATAAATCTTGGAATGGAGGAAACTGTAGTAATAGCAGGTTTACTTCACGATGTTTTAGAGGATACAAATGTTACACCTTTAGAATTGGAAAAGGAATTTGGGAAAGATGTACTCTCCTTAGTAGATGCTATTACAAAATTAGAAAGATTGAGTTTTTATCCCACAGAAGCTTATAAAGCCCAAAATTTGAGAAAAATGTTTATAGCAATGGCAAAAGACATAAGAGTAATAATAATCAAACTTGCAGATAGATTACATAACATGCAAACCCTCCAATACCATGAGGAAGAAAAAAGAAAAAGAATAGCAAAAGAAACATTAGAAATATATGCACCCCTTGCTCATAGATTAGGTGTTTGGGATATAAAGTGGAGATTAGAAGATTTAGCTTTTAGATATTTAGAACCAGATAAATATCATTATGTAGCTAACAAAGTAGCTGAAACAAGAAAAAAGAGAGAAGAATTTATTGAGAAAGCTATAGAAATAATTAAAGAAGAACTTAAGAAAGCCAATATAGAAGCAGAGGTTACTGGAAGAGCAAAACATCTCTATAGTATTTATCAAAAAATGATTCGTAGAGGAATAGAAATAGAAGAAATGTATGATTTACTAGGTGTAAGAATTATAGTAAACAGTGAGATAGAATGTTATGAAGTATTGGGAATTATTCATAATTTATGGAGACCAGTTCCTGGAAGGTTTAAAGATTATATTGCCAATAAAAAATCCAATAACTATCAGTCTCTTCACACTACAGTAATTGCTATGGATGGAAAACCTCTTGAAGTACAGATTAGAACATGGGAGATGCATAGAATAGCAGAATATGGAGTTGCTGCCCATTGGCTTTATAAAGAAGAGATAAAGAAGCCCGATTCTTTTGAGGAAAAATTATCATGGTTAAGACAATTACTTGAATGGCAAAAAGAATTATTGGATGATCAAGAATTCTTAGATTCTATAAGAAGTGATCTTTTTGAAAGGGAGATCTATGTTTTTACTCCTAAAGGAGATATTATTGCATTACCTCAGGGATCAACTCCTTTAGATTTTGCCTATGCTATACATACCGAAGTAGGCCATAGATGTAGAGGGGCTAAAGTAAATGGTAAAATAGTCCCTTTGAATTATGTCCTTCAAAATGGAGATATTGTTGAAATTATAACAAGCAAAGAAGAGGGAAAACCAAGCAGAGACTGGCTTAATATTGTAAGAACAAGTCAAGCTAAAAATAAGATAAAGCAATACTTTAAAAAATTAGCAAGAGAGGAAACACTTCAAAAAGCCAAAGAAATTCTTGAGAGCGAAATAAAGAAAAATGAAGATTGGCTAAAAGAAGTCTTAAATAAAGATGAGATTTCTATAAATGATTTGTTAGAATCTTACATTGGTAAGAATTTCTTAAATGAACATGGCTTTAAAGAAATAGAATCTTTCCTACTTAGCTTAGGTACTGGAGAAATAACCCCGCAACAGTTTATTGAAAGGTTTAAGAAAGAGCTTAAAAAAGAGATAATAGTGACCTTAGCTGAAACTGAAAAAAACAAATTAGTAGAAGGTCTCGAAATATCAGGATTAGACAATATTATGATTAGAATTGCAGAATGTTGTAATCCTATACCAGGAGACGAAGTTATGGGTTATGTATCAAAAGGTAGGGGTATAGTAGTGCATAGGAGAAATTGCCCTAATCTTATACATCTTCAAAATAGATATCCAGAGAGAGTTATTCCCATTGAATGGCAAAAACTCAAAGGCGGAGGAAAATATAAAACAGGCATTGAAATAGATGCTATAGACAGAGTAGGCTTATTAAAAGATCTAATAGAGAGAATCTCGCAGGCAAGAATAAATATCTTAGACTTAGGAACAAAGGTTGGAAAAGATGGTATAGCAAGAATAAAAGTAGTTATAGAGATTGACAATCCTTTGACCTTCAATTATCTTATGGAAGAGATTAAGAAATTATCTGATGTTATTTCAGTCAGAAGAGCTGCGAGAATATAAATGAGAATAGTCATACAGAGAGTAAAAAGAGCAGAAGTAAGAGTAAAAGGAGAAGTAATAGGTAAAATTTCTAAAGGCCTTCTAATCCTCTTGGGAATAGCTCAAGAAGATTCAGAAGATGATGTTAAAATCTTAGTAGACAAAATTATTAACTTAAGAATTTTCTCAGATGAAGAGGGGAAAATGAACTTAAGCATCAAAGAAATAAATGGAGAAATTCTTGTAGTCTCTCAATTTACCTTATATGCTGATTGTAGGAGGGGAAGAAGGCCAGATTTTACAAAGGCTGCAGAAAAAGAAAAAGCCTTTTATCTCTACAAAAAATTTATAGAGTATATAAAAACATATATAGAAAAAGTACAAGAAGGAGAATTTCAGGCTCATATGGAAGTTGAACTAATCAATGATGGTCCGGTAACTATTATAATTGATACGGAAGATCTTAAAAAACCAAGGAGGGCTAAAGAATGAACATAGAACTTCCCCGTGGAGTACAAGATATACTTCCTGAAGATATTCCATATTGGCATCTTATAGAAAATACAGCTAGAAAACTTTTTGAGTCTTATAACTATGAAGAAATAAGAACTCCCATATTTGAATACACAGAACTTTTTAGAAAAGGAACTGGTGAAACTACCGATATTGTAATGAAAGAAATGTATACCTTTACAGATAAAAAGGGGCGTTCTCTTACGTTAAGGCCAGAAGGTACTCCAGGAGTTATAAGAGCCTTCCTCACAAACAAAATATACAATCAGAAACCTGTATGGAAAGTATATTATATTGGTCCTATGTTTAGATATGAAAGACCTCAAGCAGGAAGATATAGACAATTTCATCAATTAGGAGTAGAGGTCTTAGGAAGAAAAGATCCATATATAGATTTTGAAGTAATAAAATTAGCGGTAGACCTTTTGAAAAACCTTAAGTTGGAAAATTTAGAGGTTGAAATAAATTCATTAGGATGTATGAAATGTAGACCAAATTATAGAGAAGCTCTTATAAACTATTTCAGAAAATATGAAGATCAACTTTCTTCCATAGATAAAGAAAGATTAGAAAGAAATCCATTAAGATTGCTAGACTCAAAAGATGAAAAACTTATTGCTTTAAAAGATCAGGCTCCACAGCCTATTGATTATCTTTGCGATGAATGTAAACTACACTTTGAAAAAGTACAAAAATATTTAACCTTAGATAATATCAGATACAAATTAAGCCCCAAACTGGTAAGAGGACTTGACTATTATACAAGAACCGTCTTTGAGATTACCACTACATCTCTTGGATCTCAGAATGCAGTAGTCGGAGGAGGAAGATATGATAATTTAGTAGAAACTTATGGTGGACCTTCTACTCCTGGACTTGGTTTTGCCCTTGGTATGGAAAGACTTATTATTCTTTTAAAACAGCAAAACCATATAACATTACCCTATCGCCCTCTTATATTTGTTACCCTTTCTGAAGAACATGTAGAGACTGGTATAAAACTTGCAAATATATTAAGGGGAAAATACAGAGTTGACATGGGATCTCCTCAAGAAAATTTAAGAACTCAATTAAAATGGGCAGATAAATTAGGAAGTGATCTTGTGATATTCTTAAATGAAGAGATTGCAAAAAATAAACTTAAGATAAAGAATTTCAAGACAGGAGAAGAAAAATATCTAGATTTAAACCTTAATACTATCTTAGAAGATATTGAGTCTATGTTATAATTACAAAGAATTTCACACAAGGGAAAGGTGGGAAAGAATTTGAAAAGAAACTATTATTGCGGAGAAATAAGCTCAAAAAATATAGGCGAAACAGTAATTTTAAGTGGATGGGTACATAGAATAAGGCACCATGGTGGACTTATATTTGTAGATCTTAGAGATAGAAGTGGAATTATTCAATTAGTATTTGATCCATCTATTTCTCAGGAAAGTTATAACATTGCAGATAATTTAGGTAATGAATGGGTAATTACAGTAGAAGGCAAAGTTAGAAAAAGACCTGAAGGAATGGAAAATCCTAAAATACCCACAGGAGAAATTGAAATAGAAGTTAGTAAAATAAAAGTAGAGAATACAGCCAAACCCCTTCCCTTTAATCTATGGAGCAATAAAGAAATAGATGAAACAGTTAGATTAAAATATAGGTATTTAGATCTAAGAAGAGAAAAAATGCAATATAACATAATCTTTAGACATAAATTTATACTTTCTATTAGAAATTTTTTATCTGAAAAAGGTTTTATAGAAATTGAAACTCCATACCTAATTGTAAGTACACCTGAAGGAGCACGTGATTTTTTAATTCCTAGTCGACTCCAACCTGGAAAATTCTATGCTCTCCCCCAATCCCCTCAACTATTTAAACAAATTCTTATGGTATCAGGATTTGATAAATATTTTCAAATAGCAAGATGCTTTAGGGATGAGGATTTAAGAGCTGACAGACAACCTGAGTTTACCCAACTTGATATGGAAATGTCTTTTATAGATCAAGAAGATGTTTTTAATATTATAGAAGAGTTATTTAAAATAACCCTTAAAGAGACATTAGATATAGAAATTCAAACCCCCTTTATCAGACTAACCTATGACGAAGCTATGAATACATATGGAACTGATAAGCCCGATTTAAGATATGACCTAAAAATAACTGATGTTACAGAACTTTTTTCAAAATTTTCTTTAGAATTTATAAAAAATATTATTGACAATAATGGTGTAGTGAAAGGAATAATATTAAAAGAAATAGTACCGTCAAGGAAGGAATGGAGCATCATAGAGAATAAAGTAAGAGAATTAAAAGGTAAAGGAATAATGTGGTTTTCTTATGTGGATGGCGAATTAAAATCTTCCATTAACAAATATCTAAGTGACGAAGGTAAAGCTCAAATAATTAAAACATTAAATCTAAAATCAGGAGATTCCTTTTTTAGCATTGCAGGTGAATGGAAAGAGGTAGTAAAAATTCTTGGAAGTGTAAGATTAGAACTTCCCCAAATATTTAATATTCCTAAAAAAGAAGGACTTTTTTTCCTTTGGGTTACAGACTTTCCTCTTTTTGAATATGATGAGGAAGAAAAAAGAATTGTAGCTGAACACCATCCATTTACTTCTCCAAAAGAAGAAGATCTACCCTTATTAGAAACCAATCCATTGAAGGTTAGAGCTCAGTGCTATGATTTAGTATTAAATGGTACTGAATTAGGAAGTGGAAGTATAAGAATTCATCAAAGAGAAATTCAAGAAAAAGTATTTAATATATTAAATATTTCTCCTGAAGATGCAAGGAAAAAATTTGGATTTCTTTTAGAAGCCTTTGAATATGGAGCTCCACCTCATGGAGGTATAGCTTTAGGAATAGATAGAATAGTGGCTATTCTAACAAACTCCCCATCTTTAAGAGATGTCATTGCTTTTCCAAAAACTCAAAGTGGGACTTGTCTTTTGACAGGAGCTCCCTCAGAAGTTGATCCAAAACAATTAGAAGAAGTACATATTAAAGTAGTCTTACCTGAAGGAGAGAGTTAAATGGATTTCTATGAAAAAGCTATAGAACTTCATAAAGAGAAAAAAGGCAAATTAGAAATAAGGTCTAAAGTATCATTAGAAAATAAAACTGATCTTTCTTTGGCTTATACCCCTGGAGTTGCAGGAGTATCTCAAGCTATCCATAAAAAACCTGATTTAGTTTATGACCTTACCATAAAAGCAAACACTGTAGCAGTAGTTAGTGATGGTTCTGCGGTTTTAGGTCTTGGAAATATCGGTCCTTTAGGATCCATACCTGTAATGGAAGGTAAGGCAATATTATTTAAAAAGTTTGCGAATATAGATGCTTTCCCTATATGCTTAAACACACAAGATCCAGATAAAATAATAGAGATAGTTTATAATATATCTCCTGTATTCGGAGGGATTAATCTTGAAGATATATCAGCACCAAACTGTTTTTATATTGAAGAAAAACTCATTGAACTATTAGATATACCTGTATTTCATGATGATCAACATGGTACTGCAATAGTAACTTATTCAGCCCTCATAAATGCTCTAAAACTAAAGAATTTAAAACTAAATGAAATAAAAATAGTGATATTAGGAGCGGGAGCTGCAGGAATAGCTATAGCAAAATTTCTTATTTCTGAAGGTGCAAAAAATATTAGATTGGTTGATCGTCATGGTATCATATATCCAGGGAGAAAAGAGGGTATGAATCATGAAAAAGAAAAAATTGCATCAATTATCAATCCTGAAAAAGAAAAGGGAGATCTAAAAGATGCTCTAAAAGATGCCCATGTATTCATTGGTGTTTCTCAAGCAAATCTTTTATCTCCAGAGTATATAAAGTTGATGAAAAAAGACCCTATTATTTTTGCTATGGCTAATCCTGTTCCAGAAATAATGCCTGAGATTGCCCAAAAAGAGGGTGTAAAAATAATAGGTACAGGAAGGTCTGATTATCCTAATCAAATAAACAATCTCCTTGCCTTTCCAGGTGTATTCAGAGGAGCCTTACTTGTCAGAGCAAGAGAAATAAATCAAGAAATGAAACTTTCTGCCTCTCTTGCTATTGCATCTTTAGTTGAGGAGCCAAGAGAAGATTACCTAATACCCTCTCCTCTTGACAAAAGAGTAGTACCAAAAGTGGCAGAAGAAGTTGCTAAAGCAGCTATACGTACTAATGTGGCAAGAATATTTAAAACAGAAGAAGAAATAAGAAAGGAATTGGAAATTATGTTAGGAGGACAAGAAAATGGATAAAGAATTTAACACCATTGTGGTAATAGGATCTCAATGGGGAGACGAAGGAAAAGGAAAAATTATAGATATTATTTCACAAAATGCTGATGCGGTTGTAAGATTCAATGGGGGAAATAATGCAGGCCATACAGTAATAGTTAAAGATAAAACCTTTAAATTCAGACTTCTCCCATCTGGCATAGTTTCTGAAAAAGTAGTTAATATAATTGCCACAGGAGTAATAATCAATCTATCAGCTTTAGTAGAAGAGATAGAAGAATTAGAGAAAAATGATATAAAGATAAAAAACCTTTACATTAGCGATAGATCCCCTTTAGTTTTACCATACCATCCTATATTAGATAAATTTTTTGAAGAAAAAAGAGAAAAATCTAAAATAGGTACAACTGCAAGGGGTATAGGGCCAGCTTATAGTGATTACATTGCAAGAGATAGTCTAAGAATAGGAGATCTACTTGATAAAGAATACTTTAGAGAAAGAATAACTCAAATATATAATTTTAAATCTAAAATATTATCTGAGGAATCTCTTGGATATAAATTAGAGGAAATTTATAATTCCCAAATAGAAGCTATAGAAAAATTATTACAAAAAGGTG
>JAPYWU010000033.1 GCA_028276205.1 Dictyoglomaceae bacterium
AATTTTTAGAGAGAGCAAGAAAAATATGTAGACTTGGAGATAGGTTAAAGGATAAAGTAGGTACATACAGTAAAGGAATGACAAGAAAACTTTTACTTGCAAGAGCCCTTATGACAAAACCAGCATTAGCAATCTTAGATGAGCCGACTTCTGGATTGGATGTTATTAATGCCTTAGAGATAAGAGAAATTATAAGAGAATATGTTAAAGAAGGAACATCTGTTTTACTCTCTTCTCATAATATGTTGGAGATTGAATTTCTTTCTGATAGGGTTGCTCTTATTAATCAGGGAAAAATATTGGAAACAGGAACATCTGAAGAATTGAAAGAAAGATACAATGCTAAAAACTTAGAGGAAGTATTTAGGAGGGTTGTACAATGAATAAATTTTTAAATCTTTTGAATAAGGAAATAAGGGAACTTGTAACTTTTCAATTAATATTTTCTCTTATTTTTACATTAATCCTTTTTAATTTTATGGGAAGTATAACAAAAAGTGAGATGAAGAAAGCTATTGAGACTAAGGATATCTATGTATTGGATCTGGATAAATCAAGTATATCAAAAGAGCTTTTAAGTAATCTTTCATTAGCAAATTTTAAAGTTAAGTTGTTAAATGATCTTATTTCAAAGGAAGATAAAGATATAGCATTGGATTATGCAAAAAAAGAAAAAATTAATTTTGTTGTAGTAATTCCTAAAGATTTTGGATCTATGGTTTCCAAATTTCAACCTATAGAGGTTGAGATATATTCCTTTATAAGAAGTTTTTCTTTAAGTAGTAATGTGGGTTCAGCTGTTTTAGAGCAGGTTATAAACGCTATGAATAGGTATATGTCTGATATGTTCATTAAATCAAAATTACCTGAGATAGATCCTGAAAATTTAAAAAATCCTATAAAAAAGAAAGAATTTGTTATTGTTAAGGATAAGATTGCAGAAGGATCTACCTCTGATGTGCTAAATTCAATCTATTCCCAAACAGTTTTTATACCTATTATTCTTATGATTATAATAATGTATACATCCCAGATGGTACTTTCTGCTATTGCAATGGAAAAACAAGATAAAACCCTTGAAACTCTCCTTACTGTACCTATAAGTAGAAGACAGATAGTTATAGCTAAAATGATGGGAGCTGGTATAGTTGGAATAATATCTGCTGGAATTTATATGTACGGATATAGATCTTTTATGGATGGGGTAACAGGAGGTATTGGTGTAAGTAGTAGTACATCTGATATTATTCAAAAATTAGGCTTGAATTTTACACCTTATGGTTATACCTTATTTGGAATTTCATTGTTTTTAGCTATTCTTTGCGGATTAGCCTTATCTACGATTCTTGGTGTATTAGCAGAAGATCTAAAAAGTGCTCAAAGTATGTCTTTGCCACTGATATTTTTGGTTATGATACCATATTTTATTTCCCTTTTTTCAGATATAAATACTCTATCCTTGCCTGTAAGACTTCTCATAATGGCTATACCATTTAGTCATCCTTTTATTGCATCAAGAGAAATTCTGCTTGGAAATTATAATATTGTGTTTATCGGAATATTATATATGCTAATAGTCTTTGTAGCTCTTATTATAATTTCAGCAAGAATATTTGCAACTGATAGAATTTTAACCATGAAAATAAGGTTTGTAAGAAAGAAAACTATTTAATGTTTTATAGTAAATTATTGTCCTCAAGGATTTACTTTTATATAATTGGAGTTAAAGAAAAATTTGCAAAAGGAGAGAGGGATTAAAGATGAAGAGATACAATCCACAAGAGATTGAGCCCAAGTGGCAAAGGAAATGGCAAGAGGACAAATTGTATCATGTAACTGAAAGAAAGGATAAACCAAAGTATTATACTTTGGTTATGTTCCCGTATCCATCTGGTGATCTCCATATGGGACATATGAGGAATTATACTATTGGTGATGTGGTAGCGAGATACTATACTATGCGTGGTTACAATGTTTTAAACCCTATGGGTTGGGATGCTTTTGGTCAGCCTGCAGAAAATGCAGCCATAAAGCATAAAGTACATCCAAAGGAATGGACTTATAGAAATATAGCAAGGATGAAGGAACAGCTTTTCAAAATGGGTGTGGTTTATGATTGGGATAGAGAAGTTACAGCATGTGCTCCAGATTATTATAAATGGACACAATGGATCTTTTTAAAACTATATGAAAGAGGACTTGCGTACAGAAAGAAGGCTCCTGCTAATTGGTGTCCTACTTGTAAGACAGTACTTGCTAATGAGGAAGTAATTGATGGTAAATGTTGGAGATGTAAATCAGTAGTTGAGAAGAAGGAATTTGAACAATGGTTTTTTAAAATTACTGCTTATGCTGAAGATTTATTAAACGATTTAGATACATTGGAATATTGGCCTGAGAAGGTTAAGTTGATGCAAAAGAACTGGATTGGTAGATCTGAAGGTCTTGAATTTTACTTTGAAGTACAAGACTCAGATGAAAAAATATATGTTTATACCACAAGACCAGACACAATCTATGGAGTAACTTTTGTAGTATTGGCTCCAGAACATCCTTTAGTAGAGAAAATAACAAAGAAGGAGTATTTAGATCAGGTAAGAGAATATGTAAGAGCTGCTAAAAATAAAAGTGAATTAGAAAGAATTGCTTTAGAAAAGGATAAAACAGGAGTGTTTACAGGAAGTTATGCTATACATCCTCTTACAAAAAAACCTGTTCCAATATATGTGGCTGATTATGTACTTGCTACTTATGGTACAGGAGCTATAATGGCTGTACCTGCTCATGATTCAAGGGATTATGAGTTTGCAGTGAAATATAATCTTCCTATAATTCCTGTAATTACTCCTGAACCTGGCAAAGAGCCCTCACTTCCCTATGAAGAAGAAGGGATAATGATTAATTCTGAAGAATACAATGGTTTAAAAAGTTCAGAATTTTGGAAAATTATAGTAGAAAAGTTTGAGAATTTAGGGATTGGAAAGAAAAAAGTACAATATCGATTAAGGGATTGGTTAATATCTCGTCAAAGATACTGGGGAGCCCCTATTCCCATTATTTATTGCCCCAATTGTGGAATAGTACCTGTGCCTTATGAAGATTTACCAGTAGAGCTTCCCGATCTTTCTGATTTTGAGCCAACGGGAACAGGTGAAAGTCCTTTAGCGAAAGTTCCTGAATTTGTAAATACAAAATGTCCAAAATGTGGAGGACCAGCAAGAAGAGAAACTGATACCCTTGCTACTTTTGTGGATTCTTCATGGTATTATTTCCGTTATACTGATCCACACAATGATAAAGAGCCATTCTCAAGAGAAAAGGCAGAGTATTGGATGCCTGTTGATCAATATACAGGTGGTATAGAACATGCTGTATTGCATTTACTTTATTCCCGATTTATAACAAAGGTTCTTTATGATGCAGGATATAGTCCAGTAAAAGAACCATTTAAGAGACTTTTTACTCAAGGAATGGTTTATAAAGATGGGCAAATAATGTCTAAATCCTTAGGTAATATTGTTTCTGTAGATTATATGGTGGAGAATTATGGTGCGGACACTGCTCGTTTATTTATATTATTTGTTGCTCCTCCTGAAGTGGATATTGAGTGGAGCGATGAAGGGGTAGAAGGAGCAAATAGATTCTTAAATAGATTTTGGAGATTGGTTTTAGAGAATGTAGATGAACAAAAAATTGATGATGAAGAAGAGAAGATTATAAGAAGAAAGTTGCATAAAACAATCAAAAAGGTTACGGAGGATATAGAGAATTTTAAATTTAATACTGCCATTGCATCTATTATGGAGTTGACTAATCTTCTCACAGAGCACAAAAGAGTTTACGGAAGAACTCCTGCCTTTGAAGAAGCAGTAAGGACCACATTATTACTTCTTTCACCTTTTGTTCCTCATATTACTGAAGAGTTATGGAAGGAATTAGGAAATGAATATAGTATTCATATGCAACCCTGGCCTTCTTATGATCCAGAGTTAATAAAAGAGGAAATTGTAACCGTAGTTATTCAAATTAATGGAAGGGTAAGAGACCGTGTAGATGTAAGTGCTGATGCAACCCAAGAGGAAGTTATGAATTTGGCATTACAAAGGGAAAATGTGAAAAAGTATTTGGATAATAAAGAGATAAAGAAAGTAGTTTATATACCTGGTAAAATATTAAGTTTCAACATTTAGTTTTAAAAACATTTTAACAATTTTTGTAAAAATTAAGTGGTATAATGAAGAGGATGAAATAAAGAAAAATTTAACGATTTAGGAGGTGTTTTTATGGCTGTTAAAGTAGGTATTAATGGTTTTGGAAGAATTGGTAGACAAGTTCTTAAAGCACTTTTAGAAAGGTATCCTGATAAAGTTGAAGTGGTGGCTGTTAATGATATTACTGACACAAAAACTTTAGCTCATCTATTCAAATATGATTCCAACTATGGTACCTATAAAGGTGATGTAAAATATACAGATAAGTCCATAATTATAGATGGAAAAGAAATAAGAGTTTTCGCTGAAAAGGATCCAGCAAATCTTCCATGGAAAGATTTAGGAGTTGATGTGGTCATAGAGTCAACAGGACTTTTTACTGATGCTGATAAGGCAAAAGTACATATTACCTCTGGTGGGGCAAAGAAAGTAATTATCTCTGCTCCAGCAAAAGGTGAAGATATAACTATTGTTATGGGTGTTAATGAGGAAAAGTATGATCCTTCAAAGCATCACATTATTTCCAATGCCTCTTGTACTACTAACAGTTTAGCTCCAGTTGCAAAGGTATTATTAGATAACTTTGGTATTGAAAAAGGTCTTATGACTACTGTACATTCTTATACAAACGATCAAAGAATTTTGGATCTTCCTCATAAAGATCTTAGAAGAGCAAGGGCTGCAGCATTAAATATTATTCCTACATCTACAGGGGCAGCAAAAGCTATTGGTAGAGTTATTCCTGAACTTGATGGAAAGATGCATGGAGTAGCATTGAGAGTACCAACACCAACTGTATCAGTAACTGATTTGGTATGTGTATTACAAAAAGACGTAACAGTAGAGGAAGTAAATGATGCATTTAGAAAGGCTGCAGAAGGAAGGATGAAGGGAATTCTTGGTGTCACTGATGAGGAGCTTGTTTCTATGGACTTCAAAGGAACCACTTATTCTACAGTAGTAGATCTTCCATCTACAATTGTAATTGGTAAGAATATGGTAAAGGTTTTTGCATGGTATGATAATGAATGGGGTTATGCTTGCAGATTAGCTGATTTAACAGGATATGTTGCAGAAAGACTATAAAAAAAATTTGAAAATTCAATAATATAATTAAAGAGGGGAGAGAAAATCTCCCCTCTTTTTTAATACCTTAAGAAGGCACCTATTTTATTTATCTTTTGGGCAAGTTCTTTATTTCCAATATATCTTAATTCTGCCCTTTCTATAATTGCGTCTTCTATAATTTCATCTACTATATCTGCTCTCTTAATCATCTTTATATTACAATAGGGACAAACTTCTAAATAAGTACTTCTGAAATAGCATGATGGACATTCATATCCTTCTTGTTCATAATTTTCTTCTACTAATATTTTCTGTACCCTCTTCTGATATACTTCATGGGCAACATTTTCTAATCCTATAACTGCTTCCTTTCCCTTTGCATAGGCTACAATTAGGCTTTCTACTAAGTCTTTATTTTCTTTTTCTTCATAATCTTTGATAAGTTCATGGGTTTTCTCAAGAATATCCTTTATTGGTGAATCCAATTCTAAGGATATTTCTCCAATTATTAAATCATGTAGTCTTTTGGGAAGATGTTCTAAGAATTCAGAGATATTCTTAGGAGAAGTACTTCCTAATATTATCTTTTCATTTGTATTTATTATTTTGTCTAAAAACTCAGCTACTTCTTTAAAATGCCATATAACGTGTGTTTCATGCCATCTTTGCCAATCGGATGCTTCCCATCCTCCTTGTTTATGTTTCTTTGGTATTTCTTCTTTTATCTCTTCTTCCTCATGAATTTCTCCCAAGAAATATTTGAAAACTCTGGCATCTCCTTTTGACAAAATTACTAAGTAATAAGGTCTATTAGCAACGATAAGATGGGATAGGGGTTTTGTATAAGGGTCTTTATCTACCACTAATTTATTCTTAAGAGGAGGATAAAGAGGTATATAATATTCCCAATTTTTAGCACTACAGCTCATTAGAACAATTGTATTTGCAGATCCAAAAGAACCTTGATCTATAATGGTCTCTATTTTTTCTAAATCAGAAAGTACTGACTTTTTTATCTCTCCCTCTAAGTTTAAATTATCTAAAACTGATTTTTTTAAATCTTTCCATATTATCTTATACTCCCCCTTGGGGTTTACCAAGGGGGATACATTTATGTAAAGGGTAGTTATTAAATATGGATAGAAATTAAGGTCACCCAGCTCTTTCAGGATCTCTTTGCTCAGCATACTCCTTTACCTCCAAAATAGCAAGATTTAAGACCTCATCAGCATGTTCTACAAAATAGAAGGTCAGATCTTTCTTAACTTCTTCTGGTATTTCTTCCAAGTCTTTTTGATTTTCCTTAGGCATTATCACAGCAGTGAGTCCTGCTCTGTGAGCTGCAAGGACTTTTTCTCTTATTCCTCCTACTGGAAGAACTTTACCCCTCAAAGTAATTTCTCCTGTCATACCTATATCTTTTTTAACAGGTCTCTTGGTAAGGGCTGAAGCTATAGCTGTTGCTATTGTGACACCTGCGGATGGACCATCCTTAGGAATAGCACCTGATGGTACATGTACATGAATATCTGATTTTTCTAAAATCTCATAACTTACATTTAGATCTTTTAATTTTGATCTCACGTAAGAAAGGGCTGTTTTTGCTGATTCTTGCATTACCTCTCCAAGTTTACCAGTAAGTATGAGATTTCCCTTTCCTTCAACAACTAAAGCTTCAACAAAAAGAATATCACCGCCTGCTTCTGTCCATGCAAGGCCAGTAGCTACTCCTACTTCATCCTTTTCTCCTTTCATACCAAAGGTATATTTCTCTGGACCTAAGTATTTGGGTATATCTTCTTTATCCACAATTACTTTATCGCTAATACTTCCTTCTGCGATACCTTTTGCAATCTTTCTAATAATAGAAGCAATTTCTCTTTCTAAGTTTCTTACTCCTGCCTCTCGAGTGTATTCTCTTATAATTTTCTTTATAGCTTCATCAGTAAATTCTATCTGATAATTCTCTAAACCATGTTCTTTTAATTGTCTTGGAATTAAGAAACCTTTTGCTATTCCAAGCTTTTGATATTCTGTATATCCAGGAAGTTCTATTACCTCCATTCTATCAAGTAATGCTGGAGGTATAGTATATAGCACGTTTGCAGTTGCTATAAACATAACTTTAGAAAGATCAAAAGGTACTCCTAAGTAATTGTCTACAAAAGAATTATTTTGTTCAGGATCAAGGACTTCTAATAGTGCTGCTGATGGATCTCCTCTAAAATCTGCCCCTAATTTGTCTATTTCATCAAGCATAAATACAGGATTGTTAGACTCAGCCTTTCTCATCCCTTGAATAATTCTTCCCGGTAAGGCTCCTACGTAGGTTCTTCTATGTCCTCTTATCTCAGCCTCGTCTCTTATACCACCTAACGATATTCTTACAAATTTTCTTCCAAGAGCTCTTGCTATAGATTTTCCAAGGGATGTTTTACCAACACCGGGAGGTCCTACAAAACATAATATAGGTCCTTTCATATCACTCTTTAACTTCCTAACAGCTAAGTATTCTAAGATTCTTTCTTTGACCTTCTCCAAATCATAGTGGTCTTCATTTAAGATTTCTTCAGCTCTTTTTATATCAAGGTTATCTTCTGTAGACTTTGCCCATGGCAAACTAATAAG
Source organism: Dictyoglomaceae bacterium (assembly GCA_028276205.1). GTDB lineage: Bacteria > Dictyoglomota > Dictyoglomia > Dictyoglomales > Dictyoglomaceae > Dictyoglomus. Next base: position 7,908 of record JAPYWU010000033.1, read on the forward strand.
CCAATCTAAATAGGTTCTTGTAACTGTATATTCTGCAGAGCCAGGTGGCATTAAAGCAAGTCTTTCTAATTCTCTTTCTGCTTCTTTCATTGCTTCAGGAGGAAGTTTTGCTTCCTGGAGTTTTTGCCTTAATTCATTTATCTCCATCTCTCTGGGATCAATCTCGCCAAGCTCTTTTTGTATTGCTTTCATCTGTTGTCTTAAGAAGTATTCTTTTTGACTTTTTTCTATTTCATTTTTGACTTCATTTTGTATTTTATTTGCTATCTCCAAAATTTCTAATTCCCTTGTGAGATAATAGGTTACTTTTTGTAATCTTTCCTTTATATCGATAGTTTCTAATATTTCTTGTTTCTCATTAATATTTAGATTAGTATTGAAAGCTATAAAATCTGCTAATTTCCCTGGTTCTTGTATATTCATTGCATTAATTATAAGCTCTTCTGGAAATTGGGGTATTAGAGATGCCATCTTTTGGAATAGATTTAAAAGATTTCTCATTAATCCTTCTATTTCAACAGTTTTTTCTACCCTTTCTTCTATTACCTCTACCTTAGCTTTAAAGTATGGTTCTGTCTGCGTAAATTCAATTATTCTTATTCTTTGTAATCCTTGCACAAATAGTCTAAGAGTGTTATCAGGAAATCTTAAGCTTCTTACTATTATTCCTACAGTGCCAACCTTATGAATATCATCTGGTGTTGGTTCTTCTACAGGAGTTTTCTGCATACACATTCCAATTATTTTGTTACCAGCAAGGGCATCTTCCACTAATTTGATGCTCTTTTCTCTTCCCACAACAAGTGGAATAAGCATTTGAGGATATACTACTGTCTCTCTTAGTGGAAGAATTGGTAATTCTTCTGGTATGTCTGGCATTTGGTTCATTTCTTTTTCTTCCATTTTTGCATCCCTCCTTTCTTTACTTTTTGGGAAGAACAATTTCCAAAAAGCCATTGTTATATGATGCCTCCGCATTTTGAGCGTCAACTTCTACAGGTAATGGTATTACCCTTTCAAAGGGACCAAAGTTTATCTCCATTCTGTGATAAATTTCTGGCTCCGATATATAATTTTCTTGTCTTGTACCTCTTAGGATTAATTTACCTTCATGGAAAGTAATATCAATATCTTGAATTTTTACTCCTGCAATTTCTACTAAGACCACTATTTTATCATTAGTCTCATAAACATCTACTCTTGGTACCCATGCCCCCCATTGCATAGAGAAGCGAGAACTTTCTCTATAGAAACAGTCTACAATTCTAAACATTTCTCCACCAAAAGGATCATCTCTTTGTGTAAATATTCTTTTCCTCTCCATAGTTTTTATCCTCCAGAAACTTTGACATTTTTAATTTATCAATTTATCTTTATTTCCATTATACCATATTATACAAAGTGTGATTTAGATCACTTTATTATTTATTTTTTAAGTGATAGAATGTAATTAAAAGAATTCTTTAAGAGAGGTGAGAGGAAAGATGAAAAAGAAATTAATTTTAAGTTCCATTTTGATTCTTATTTTTCTTTTTACTGTATCCTATGGAGTGACCACAAGTTTTGCTTTTAAGGATCTTCTTTATGATCCAAGGGCTATGGGAGTTGCAGGTGCTATGACAGCTCTTGCTGATTCCCCAACATCTGCCATATATAATCCAGCTCTTATGGGTGAATATTCAAGACTTGCTCTTAAAACAGGTTTTGGTTTAGCACCTATTTCTAATGTGCAATCTTTTATAGATCTTTACAACATGTTATATAGTGGTACAGAGCCACCAAATGGTGATTTTAATACATATCTATCCTTTGCAGGATATCTACATCTTGGTATAAGTAAATTAGGAATTACTCTTTTTGGAGATAGTGATATAGACGTTAACTTCCACAAATATACTTCAAATGATTCTTCTCAAGATCTAATAGCTGATGTAAATATTACTGCGACTGCCACTCCAAATCTTAATGGTGCATTAACCATTGCTATTCCTGCTATAGACTTATTAGGCTTGAAACTAAATCTTGGTACTAATGTAAGATTAAACAACACACGGTATTACTCTTACAATGAAAGCGTACATGTAACTCATACTGGAGTAGCAGAAGCAGAATCTAATCATACGCCTAATGACAATGATATCCGTAAAAAAGAATATTATTCAACTGATGAAAAATATATTTCTATTGACCTTGGAGCTTATATGAGATTTTCACCCTTTGTAGCAGTAGGTATCTTTGCAAAAGATGCATATAGCATAACTCT
>JAPYWU010000035.1 GCA_028276205.1 Dictyoglomaceae bacterium
AGGCAACTAAAGTAGTAAATGCTGTATTAGAAACTATAACCGAAGCATTAGCTAAGGGGGATACAGTTCAATTTGTAGGATTTGGTACTTTCTCTGTAAGAAAGAGAGCAGCCAGAGAGGGGAGAAATCCTCGTACACAACAACCAATTAAAATACCAGCAACAAAAGTTCCTGTATTCCGTCCTGGAAAAGAACTTCGTGAAGCTGTAAAGAAGTAAATTTTAAAAGACCAGGCTGGAGAATTCCAGCCTGGTCTTTTTATTTTAGGAGTGAAAAAAATGGCAAAGAGGCTATTTTTAGAGGATGAGCATAAAAAATTAAAGGCAAAATTTTTTGAGTTTGCAGATTGGTGGATGCCCTTAGAATACGTAGGAACAGTAAAGGAACATCTTACCGTAAGAAATGCAGTAGGAATTTTTGATATATCTCACATGGGAAGAATTATAGTTAATGGTAAAAATTCTAAAAATCTTCTTCAATATATAACCTCTAATGATATCAACAAACTATACCCAGGAAAGGCTCAGTATTCTTTAGTTTTAACTCCTCAAGGAACAATTATGGATGATATCATCGTATATATGATTTCAGAGGAAGAATTTTTATTAATAGTTAATGCTATTAATATTGAGAAAATATTCAATTGGTTATTAGAAAATAATAAGAAGTTTAATGTTTATATTGAAGATATAACCTTTCAAACAAATTTATTAGCTATTCAGGGACCAAAAGCTGAAGAAACTATGCAGAAATATACAAATTATCCTTTAAGTAATATTCCATATTATCACTTCAAAAAGGACAAAATAGTAAACAAAAATGTTCTAATATCAAGAACGGGATATACAGGAGAAGATGGTTTTGAAATTGTTGTATCCATAGACGATGTGAAAGAGATTTTCAATATCTTTACACAAGAAGAAAAAATAACACCTTGTGGTCTTGGAGCAAGGGATACCTTAAGATTAGAAATGGGTTATCCCTTATATGGTCATGAATTAGATGAAAATACAACCCCTTGGGAAGCCAATTTAGGCTGGGTTGTAAAATTGGAAAAAGGAGAATTTATTGGAAAAGATGCTTTGATTGATAAAAGAAATAAAAAAACAAAAGTCTTAAATGGATTTGAGCTTATGGAAAATGGTATTCCAAGAGCAGGATATGAAGTCTATAACCAGGAAGAAAAAATTGGTTATGTAACAAGTGGTAATTATTCTCCCATATTGAAACGTGGGATTGGATTGTTATATACTAATTCTGTTTATGAAGAAGTAAGAATTAAAGGAAGGGATAAATTATTAAAAGCTAAAGTTGTCAAGCCGCCCTTTATTAAAAATACATCCATAAAGAAAGGAGAGAAGAAAAATGTATCCTGAAAATCTTAAATATTCAAAAGACCATGAATGGGTAAAATTAGAAGGAAACATTGCAACTGTTGGCATTTCTTTTTATGCTCAAGAGGAACTTGGTGATATTGTTTATGTAGATTTACCAGAAATTGGTAAAACTGTGAAACAAAATGATGTCTTAGCGGTAATTGAATCTGTAAAATCTGCTTCCGACGTCTATTCACCCATATCAGGAAAGGTTATAGAAGTAAATGAAAAACTTAAAGAAAAGCCAGAAATAATAAATGAAGATCCCTACCAGGAAGGCTGGATTGCAAAATTGGAAATTAGTAATCCTAATGAATTAGACACACTAATGAACGCAGAGGAGTATAAAAAACTTATAGGAGCTTAAATATGGCTTATACCCCCCATACATCAAAAGAAATTTTAGAGATGCTGAAGGCTATAGGGGTAAGTAGTATTGAAGAGTTATTTAACGATATACCAGATGATATTAAGAAAAAAGCAAAAGATAATTTTATTTTACCTCCACCAATATCAGAAATAGATCTTATCAACGAGATACAAAATTTAGCTCAAAAAAATAAAGGTGAAAAATTCATATCCTTCTTAGGTGGCGGTGCCTATAAACACTATATACCTTCCTTTGTTAAACTTGTAGCTCAATTCCCAAATTTCTATACCTCCTATACTCCATATCAGCCCGAAATTAGTCAAGGGGTCTTACAAGCTATATTTGAATATCAAAGCCTTATATGCGATCTTACTCAGATGGATGTAGCTAATGCTTCTCTTTATGAAGCAGGCTCAGGTATTTGCGAAGCAGCTCTTATGGGGGTAAGAATAAATGGAAAAAAAGAAGTCTTAGTATCAGAAGGGTTACATCCAGAATATTTAGAAACACTTTATACATATTTAGAGGCTCAAGAAATTAATATTGTAAAGATTCCACTTAACAAAAATGGAGAAACAGATATTGATTTTCTAAAAGAAAAAATATCCAATAAAACTTCCTCTGTAATTATCCAAAACCCCAATTTTTTTGGTGTTATAGAAAAAGAATTAGAAGAGATAGAAAAAATTACTCATCAACAAGATGCTTTACTTATTCTTTCCATATATCCCATATCCTTAGGAATTTTAAAAGCTCCAGGGGAATACAATGTGGACATTGTAGTAGGAGAAGGTCAATCCTTAGGTATACCTTTAGGCTTTGGTGGACCATATTTAGGTATCTTGGCTACAAAGAGAGAATACATAAGACAGATGCCTGGAAGAATTGTAGGAGAAACAAGAGATATAAATAATAGAAGAGGATTTGTAAATACTCTTCAAACCCGTGAACAACATATAAGAAGGGCAAAAGCAACATCTAATATATGCACAAACGAAGCTCTCAGCGCAATAATGGCTGCAGTATATATGTCTCTTTTAGGCAAAAAGGGTATCAGAAAAATTGCTGAAATTTGTTTTTCAAGAGCTCATTATTTAAAGGATCTTCTAAATAAAGAAGGTTTTGAATTAACTTATCCTAATTCCTATAATTTTAATGAATTTGTTTTAAAAACTCCAATAGATAGTAATATAGTTATAGACTTTCTTAAGAAAAAAAATATTATAGGAGGAATTCCTATTAAAAGGTTCTATCCTGAAAGAGAGAAAGAGATTCTCATAGCAGTTACTGAGATGAATTCATTAAACGATATTCACTTTTTTATAACCTCTCTAAAGGAGGCCATAAATAAAAATTGAATAAAGAAATACCTCTCATAAAAGATTTACATGATGATAATAGGCCTACAATCAATCTTCCGGATCCTTTAGAAGATTATCTACCAGAGAAAATCTTACCAGAAAAATTATTAAGAGAAGATATACCTATTCCTCAAGTAAGTGAACCAGAAGTAGTAAGACATTTTACCAATCTTTCTCAAAGAGGATATGGAGTAGATACAGGCTTCTATCCTTTAGGGTCATGCACTATGAAATATAATCCGAAAATAAACGAAGAAATAGCAAGTTTTTCATCGTTTGCTAATTTACATCCCTATACCCCAGAAGATTTATCCCAGGGAAGTTTAGAAATTATCTATAAACTTGGAGAATATCTATCTAACATAACTGGTATGGATAAATTTACTTTTCAACCCTCTGCAGGAGCTCATGGAGAACTTACAGCATTATTAATTATTAAAGCATACTTTAAAGACAAAGGAGAAAAAAGAAAAATTGTATTAGTTCCAGACTCGGCTCATGGAACAAATCCTGCAAGTGCAACAATGGCAGGCTTTGAAACCATAGAAATACCATCTGATGAAAGAGGACTTGTAAATCCTAATATATTAGCAAAATATTTAAATAAAGATGTGGCTGTTTTAATGCTAACTAATCCAAATACTCTTGGTCTTTTTGAAAAAGATATATTGAAGATTTCACAAATGGTACATGAGACAGGAGCTCTTTTATATTATGATGGGGCAAATTTGAATGGTATCATGGGATATGCAAGACCTGGAGATATGGGATTTGATGCTGTCCATGTAAACCTTCATAAAACTTTTTCCACTCCCCATGGAGGTGGAGGCCCAGGAGCAGGTCCTGTAGGTGTTAAATCATTTTTGAAAGATTATTTGCCAAAACCAATAGTAGAATTTGATGGAGAAAAATATTATCTTAACTATGATATTAAAAAGAGTATAGGAAGGATAAGAACATTTCATGGAAATTTTTTAGTGCTTCTAAAAGCCTATTGCTATATTAGACTTCTTGGATCTGAAGGTCTAAAAAATGTCACTGAAATGGCGGTATTAAATGCCAACTATTTAAAAGAAAGATTAAAAGATCTTTTCCATCTACCTTACCCAGATCTTTGTAAGCATGAATTTGTTCTCTCTGGTAAAAAACAAAAAGAAAAGGGAATTAAAGTACTTGATATAGCCAAAAGGCTACTTGATTATGGAGTACATCCTCCTACCATATATTTCCCTCTTATAGTAGAAGAAGCTTTAATGATTGAGCCTACAGAAACCGAAACTAAAAACACCTTAGACCAATTTGTAGAAATTTTAAAAGCTATTATTAAAGAAAGTGAGGAAAATCCTAATGTATTAAAATCAGCCCCTCATAGTACACCTGTAGGTAGATTAGATGAAGTACATGCAGCTAAGATACTAAAGGTTAACTGGAAATGATATCAGTAAAACCTATTCGAACCATTCCATTAAGCATCACAGGAGAATGGTGTGCTTTGCAATGTGACCATTGTAAGGCTCATTTCTTAAAAAATATGACAAATATAGACAATCTTTCAAAAAGGCTTGAGCTAAATTATTTTAAAAGTATTTTGGTTAGTGGTGGATATAATAAGGAAGGCTATCTTCCCTTCTCAGATTCCTCTATAAATCTTATGAAAAAATTAAAAGAATCAGGATATAAATTAAATTTTCATATAGGTCTTATAGATGAAAAAATAATTAAAAACTTAATATCACTACCAGATATGGTCTCATATGATTTAATGTTAGATGACTTTGTTATTAAAAATATTTTTCATCTTAAGGATAAGAGTAGTGCTGATTTTAAAGAAAAATACTACTTAATAAAAGAATATTTTCCAATAAGTCCTCATATCTTAATAGGAGCTAATTATGGAAAAATAGAAAAAGAATATGAAGAAATAGAATTTTTATCTAAAGATGTCCCTGAGAAAATCATCTTTATTGTGATTACTCCCATTCAAAATACACCTTTCCAAGAAATATCTTTACCTTCTATAAAAGAAATTGAAGAACTTTGGAATTATGCTAAGAAAAAACTTCCTAATACTAAATTTTATCTTGGATGCGTTCGTCCAAATGGTAATTACAGATATGAATTAGACTCTTTAGCTATAGATCTTAAATTTCATGCTATTGTTAATCCCCACTCTGAAGCTATAAAATCCCAGAATAATATAAAAATCTTTGAAGAGTGCTGTGCTTTATTATGAGACTTGGAATATCTTCTGGTAGTTTAGATGTACTTAAAAGAAAATATATAAAAGAAGATTCACCAACAACTTTATATCTTATGACCCTTCAAAAGTGTCTTAATAACTGTGCCTTCTGCACCCAAGCAAAAGAAAGCCACGCTGATGCTCTTATGCTTTCAAGAATTTCATGGCCTCCTATAGAAATAGAAGATTTAATAAATCTCTTAAAAGAATATAATCCTTTTAAGAGATTATGTTTTCAAGTTACAAATCATCTAAATTGGGAAAAAGAATTAATTAATACTATAAAACTATTTGAAAAATTTAATTTACCTATTTCTATTTCTGCTCCCTTTGATAATATCTCTCATATGGAAAAATTCTTTGAATTAGGAGTTGATAGAATAAATATATCTATTGATGCAGTAGGAAAAGATCTTTTTAAAAAAATAAAAAATGGAGATTTTGAAGAAAGGTTAGCCTTCATTAAAGAAGCAAGTACAAAGTTTCCTTCTCAAATTACATCTCACATAATTGTAGGATTAGGAGAAAATGAAAGGGAGTTAGTTTATATTATAGATAATTTATCAAAATGGAAAGTAACAGTAGCCTTATTTGCATATACACCTCTAAATGGAACCCTTCTTAAAAATATGAATCCTCCTAATTATTATAAATACAGAAAAATACAACTTATCACTTTTCTTTTACAAAAAAATTTAATCTCTTTTAATGAATTATCTTTTGATGGAAATGATAATTTATTAATTACGGAAAATATTCTGTCAATAGCGGAGCCTTTCTTTGAAATAATTTTTAAAACAACTGGATGCCCAAATTGCAACAGACCCTACTATAATGAAAGTCCACGAATAGTACCTTATAACTTTCCAAGAAAATTAAAAGATAGAGAGATTGAAGAGATAAAAGATCTACTAAGAAATGGAAGGGAAAGAATTAATTTATAAAACATTAAAAATAGTACGTGACTATGCCAAATCTAATCATTTAAATATCTATATAGTGGGTGGTTTTATAAGGGACTATCTTATTGGAAAAGAACTAAAGGATATAGACTTTTTAATTTATCCTTTAGATTATAAGTTTTTATTTGATTTAACCAATCTTTTTAATGGTAAACTCATTAAATTAGATGAGGAACGAGAGTATTATAGAATAATTATAAATAATAAAGATGGAGAAATCATTTTAGATTTTACTCCCATATATGAAAACAACCTACTATTAGAAGTTCTAAGGCGAGATTTTACTATAAATTCTATAGTATTAGATCTTCTCGATTTTAAAATAATTGATCCCTTGAATGGTCTAAAAGATTTAGAAAGAGGAATATTAAGACTATCTTCACCCAATTCCTTTAAGGAAGATCCCCTAAGAATTCTAAGAGCTTTTAGATTTTTAGGATATGGTTTTAAAATAGAAAAATTCACTTATGAGAAGATTATAGAAGATAGAGAAAAATTAAAATCAGTAAAAGCAGAAAGGATACATGATGAACTTTACAAAATAATGAATTTACCTTTCTCCAGCTATTCATGGATAAAAATGGTAGAAACAAAAGTTTTAGAAGTTATTTTACCAGAGCTTTTTGTATTAAAAGATACTCCATGGAGTGATCCTCATCATGAAGACCCATTGATGCACTCTATAAGTTCTTTATCTGCTCTTGAAGATATAATATACAATATAGAATCTATATTTCCAGATATACATCAACAAATCTTAACATACTTAAATGAGAAACTTTTTTCAAAATATACAAAACTTGAAACTTTAAAATTAGCAGTACTTCTTCATGATATAGGTAAATCTAAAACTTTCTCTATTGATGAGTTTTCTTTAGTTCATTATTATGGACATTCACAAAAAGGTGTTGAACTTTTGGATAATATAGGAGAAAGATTGAAGTTAAGCAAAAAAGAAATAATTTTTTTAAAAAAACTTATTGGAAATCATATGTATCCTATAAATTTTATACAAAATCCAGTAGTCAACCCTATTTATAAACTCATTTTAAGAGTAAAAGATGACGTACCTGGTTTGACACTCCTCTTTATGGCTGATCAAATATCTATTAAAAGAACTATAGAAAACTTGGATTGGTATAGAAAAATATTAAATGAATTTTTCAAAATAAAAAATACTCCTAAACCCCTATTAACAGGCAATGAAATTATGGAAATATTTAATTTAAAACCATCTCCCCTGATAGGTAAATTAAAAGAAAAGCTTATAGAAGCTCAGATAAATAACAAGATATCTACAAGAGATGAGGCTATAAAATATATTGAAGAAATACTGAAAAATGAAGCCAATAGCTAAAAAAATAGTTGAACATATTATGGAAGATCTTTTTTATAGATTAAATTTTCCTTTTGAGTGGGGAAGAGAAAGTTTATATCAATTATATTTTTATGAAAAAGGCGAAGAGATAATAGTAGAAGAAAGTTTTAAAAATTATAAAACTTTTCAAATATGGATGAGTACTCATAACATGATTTTCTCTAATTTTATAGAAAAGCTAAAAAACATTAGAGATATAAGGGGTGATTTTTTAAGTTTTGAACGTTCTTCTCCTAAAAACTTAATTAAAGATCTAAATAATATAATAGAAGACATTAGAATATTTATTGAAAAAAATAGAATACCTTTACCACCTGATATCTATATACCTGATATTAACATATTAGGTCCTGAAAATTTTACATGGGAAGTTCTCTCTTTTTATATCAAATCTATAAGATTTATTACCTTCTCCATCAATTTTTTTTATTATCCCAAAATATACGAAGAAATAATTCTTTCTAACAACAGAAAATATTTTCCCAATCACTCTTACAAATTAATAGATGAGAAAAAATATCTCCAGGATTTAATTCTATCTTGGGCAGGAATACCTTCTCAAAGCTATATAAAAGAATTTTATCTTCCAAAAGATATCAAGTTAGAAGATGGACTTGAACATTTTACAATAAAAGACGAAATATTTATCTTTCATAAATAATCAGTTCCAATTTCTTTAACCAAAATTCTCCACTTGCATCCTTCTCAAGAATAATCTCTATAATATTTGTTTGCCCAGCTATCCAGTACTTTGTAATATCAAAAGAAGGAGTAATATAATAGTCACTACCAAAATCAAAACCTGAAATCACGTTTTTTGAGTTTACATATATGGAAACAGGAGCCCATGTTTCTTCAGTCATAAAAGAGGAACTCATGCCTGTAATCTTTAAAACTACTCTTTTGGGATTTGAAAGAGAAGTTACTGGAGTATACAATTTTAATTGTCCTTCTGCCCTTAACATAGCTAAATGATATTCGCCATCACCTTTTTCTAATACTACTCCTTTCCCCATTTCAAAAACTAAATTTCCTTTGGGAGGATTTTTTGAAAAATCAATGGTAAAACTTTGTTTTGCAAGTCCTATATTTAGCAAAAATAAAAGCATAATAAAAAGAAATATATATCTTTTCATACTTAAACCTCCTTTTATTCTTCTTTTTTAGCTCTTGGATGAGCCTTTGTGTAAATATTTCTTATCTGTTCTGAAGTAAGATGAGTATAAATCTGAGTTGTAGAAATTCTTACATGGCCCAGAAGCTCTTGAACATACCTAAGATCCGCTCCTCCTTCTAAAAGGTGGGTAGCAAAGGTATGTCTTAAAGTATGAGGAGAAACCTTTTTTCCTAAAAATTTAGTATATCTTTTCACAATTAGCCTTACTCCACGATCTGTAATTCTTTCTCCTTTAGCATTTAGAAAAAAGGCCTTTTCAGGTTTTTTCAATAGTTTAGGCCTTACATAATCATGATAAAGCTGTAATATCTTTAAAGTGTTTTCTTCAATTATCACTATTCTTTCCTTAGCTCTTTTTCCAAAGACTCTTATTTCTCCATAATTCCAATTAATATCCTCTTCATTTATACCTACAAGTTCACTTACTCTTATTCCTGTAGCATATAGAGTCTCTAAAATAGCTCTATCTCTTATACCCAAAAGATTATTTAAGGAGGGAGCTTCAAGAAGTTTATATACCTCATCAATAGATAAAAATTGAGGTAATCTTTTCTCTATTTTAGGTATAGGAATAAAAACAGTAAGATCTTCTTTAATTTTATCATAGGTAAGAAGATATTCAAAAAAACTTCTTAAAGAAGTTAATTTTCTTGCAATAGTACTTTTCTTATAGTTTTTTTGAGCAATATTTTGTATGTAATTCCTGATCACTTTTTTATTCGTAAAATCCAAATCTCTTTCTTTACAATAGTTATAGAAATCCAAAAGATCAACATTATAACTTCTCAAAGTGTTTGGAGAATAATTGCGTTCAAATCTCAAATAATTAAGATATCCTTCTATCTCTTTTCTTAAATCCAACCCTATCATTTCTATATATTGATTGCAAACCTCCTTATCATATCCTCAAGATCCCTTAATGCTCTCTCGGCATATAATCTATTTCTCATCTTTCTATCTTTTACAGGCATTTCTAGGGGAGTCAAAATTCCAAAATTGGCATTCATAGGCTGAAAATTCTTAATAGGCACCTTAGTAGTCACATAACCAATAAGAGCCCCTATCATAGTAGTATGAGGTAGTATTATTAGTGGTTTTCCTTTATATAAACGAGCTGCATTTATTCCAGCTATTATTCCCATACTCGCAGATTCCATATATCCTTCTACACCAATAATCTGACCAGCAAAAAATATTCTTTCATCTTTTAAAAATTGTAGGGTTGGTTTTAAAAATT
>JAPYWU010000036.1 GCA_028276205.1 Dictyoglomaceae bacterium
AAGAAATATCAATGCTAAAAGCCCTGATGTTATAAAAACTATAGGATAACCTTGCCAAAACTTAGGAATATCTGAGAAAGATAATCTCTCTCTTACAGCTGCAAGGAGTATCAAGGCAATAGCATAACCAAGAGCAACTCCCAAGGAATATACTATAGCTTCAATTAAATTATATTGATAATTAATATTTAAAAAAGTAACTGCTAATATGGCACAGTTTGTAGTGATTAAAGGTAAATAGATACCCATAGCTTTATAAAGGGCTGGAGAAGTTTTTCTTATAAACATCTCTACAAAATAAAAGCTATAGTCCTTAAAAAAATTAAATTTAATGGTACAAGAACGTAATAATAAATAAAGAAGGTAACCACTGAAGCCATGGTAGTTACAAAGGCTACTGCAAGACCCATTCCTATAGATGTTTCAAAAAAGGAGGTCATTCCAACAAAGGAACATAAAGCCAAAAACTTCATAAATACAATATTATCTATTATTGAAGCATATAGGAAAAGAAGAAAAAGTTTTCCAATATATTCCATTTTTATTACCTCCTAATTTTACTATCTACCCATTTTAATAGCGCAATTAACAAACCTATTCCCCAAAAAGCTCCTGGAGGCATAATAAAAACTCTCATTGGTTGAAAGTTTGGAATTATATTTACATTAAGAAGAGTTCCTGAACCTAAAAATTCTCTTATTGCTCCTAAAGCTACAATAGTCCATACATAACCTATGCTTATTCCTATACCATCAGCAATAGATTCTATTACAGAATGTTTATAAGCAAAAGCCTCAGCTCTTCCAATTATTATGCAATTAACTACAATTAAAGGTATAAATATTCCTAAAGCTTTATATAATGTGGGTGAATAAGCTGATATTACAAGATCTACTATAGTAGTAAAGGTACCAATAACAACGATAAAAATAGGTATTCTTATGTCGTGAGGTGTAAATTTTCTTAAAAGAGATACAAATAAATTAGAAAAAACCATAACAAAGGTAAAAGCAAGCCCCATTCCAATTGCATTTTGTACATTAACAGAAACAGCAAGTACCGAACATAATCCAATCATTAAAATAAGAACAGGATTCTCTTTGAAGATGCCATTTTTTACATAAATCCAAAAGTTTTTCATGTTATATTCCCCCTCTAAAAATCTTTATGTTTTAAAACTTCATTTACTGCTCTTACCACTGCTGATGAGGAAATAGTTGCCCCAGATACTGGTGTAATATTCTTTTTAGCTTCCAAATTAGGAGTATCTTTTCCTATAAATTGTTTTAAAAAACTATCCTTTGTTATTTCACTTCCAAGACCAGGTGTTTCTTGTTGAGATAAAACACTAATATGTTCAATTTTCCCTTCTTTATTTATACCAATAACTAATATAATATCACTACTATATCCTTTTGATACTACTTCCCATATAGATCCAATTTTTTCTTGCCCTTTATAAGCAATATTTATTTCGTTAATTTTAACTAACTTATTTTCAACTTTAGGCAAATTTTCAACCTTTTTAAATTCTGTAGCTTCTGGAATCATTTCTTTTAAAATTTTCTCTTTCTCCAATTTTTTATTTATTTCAATTACCTTTTGGGTATTTTCATATGTAAAAGCTAAAACTCCAGCTGCTATACTACATACCAAAAAAAGGATCAATCCATATCTTAGTATCTGTTTCATTTTCTCACCTCTCCAAATTTCCGAGGTTTTATGGTTCTATCTATGAGAGGAGTTAAAGCATTCATAACAAGAATTCCATAAGAAACACCTTCTGGATAAATGCCAAATAATCTTATAACCATAGTAAAGAAACCTGCTCCTATTCCAAAAATAACTTTCCCTTTTTTTGTAAGGGGGGTTGTTACCCAATCAGTAGCCATAAAAAATGCACCTAAAAAAAGTCCTCCCGCCAATATTTGAAAAATAGGATCTTTCCCAAATAAAAGAGAAATTATAAAAACTGTTAAGATATATGAAAGTGGTATTCTCCAATCTACTATTTCTTTATAAATAAGGTAAACACCACCCAAAAGTAATAACAATGCAGAAGTTTCTCCTATACATCCTGGAATATCCCCAATAAAAAGATGCCAATATGAGGGTAGCTGATAACCAGTAAGTTTAAGCTTTACTATAGCAAGAGGTGTAGCAGTAGAAGTAAGAGGAGAGGCTTGTGAAACCATACCTCCAATCTTATGAATTGGTTCTATCCAAGAAGTCATTATTTGAGGATATGAGGAGAGAAGAAAGGCTCTTCCAACTAAAGCAGGGTTTAAAAAATTATCTCCCAATCCCCCAAAAACCTGTTTTCCAAGAAGAATAGCTACCCCAGATCCAATCACAGGTATCCATAATGGAACCTTAGGAGGTAAAGTAAGAGCAAGAAGAAGTCCTGTAACCACAGCACTAAAATCTAAAAGTATGTTTAATGGCTTTTTCCTCAAAAAAAGAGCAAAGGCTTCCCATAAAACTGCTGAAATTATACTTACTAATATAACCCATAAAGAATATAAACCAAAAAAATAAACACCTGCAAGAGTGGCAGGTATAAGAGCATAAATTACTTGCCTCATTGCATATGAAACATCTTCCTTAACAAAAATATGTGGCGATGAAGAAACTATTAATTTATCCATCTCTGATTTCATAACCAGTTATGCCTCCCTTTATTTTCTTCTCTTTGCTAAGATATCCGTTTTACCTACTCTTATCCATTGAAGTAAAGGTCTTCGAGAAGGACATATATAATTACAAGAACCACATTCTATACAATCTAATATTCCTAACTCCTCCGCCTCTATAAGCTTATCTTTTCTAACATATTTAGCTAATATGGTGGGCATTAATCCCATTGGGCAAACATCAACACATTTTCCACATCTTACACATTCCACAGGTTCATAATACTTTGCATCCTTCTCAGAAAAAACAACCACACCTGATGTACCTTTAATAACTGGTGTATCCATATCATAAATGGCTATACCCATCATGGGTCCGCCAAAAATAATCTTTCCTGGCTTTTCTCTAAATCCTCCTGCAGCTTCAATAAGTTTTGATACAGGAGTACCTATTAAAACATCTAAATTTTTAGGAGAATTAACATTCTCACCTGTGACAGTTACTCCTCGAGAAATTAAAGGAAGGCCCGTTTTAAAATGTTCAGCAATAGCTACCGCTGTTCCCACATTATTAACAACTACACCGACATCTAAGGGTAGACCTCCAGAAGGAACTTCTCTATCTAAAATAGCCTTTATAAGGTGTTTCTCCGAACCTTGAGGATATTTTGTAGGCAAAATAGCAATCTCTATATCACTATCAATATATTTTCTCAAAACTTCTACTGCATCTTTTTTATTATTCTCAATACCTATAATCCCCTTCTTAACACCTAACACATACATTAATATTCTTAATCCTTCTACAATTAGTTGAGGCTTCTCTAACATAAGCCTATAGTCTATAGTCAAATATGGCTCACACTCTGCTCCATTGAGAATAATAGTATCTATCTTTTTTTCCGGCGGGGGTGATATCTTTACATGGGTAGGAAAGGCAGCACCTCCAAGTCCTACAATACCAGCTTCTCTTATCCTTTTTCTAATATCCTCAGGAGAAAGATTTTGCCATGATGAATCTTTGGAGATATCTGGAAAAATCTCCTCTTTACCATCCGGTTCTATCTCTATTCCTAAAACATTCCTTCCATTGGGATGAGGATAAAGTGCAATTCTTTTTACAGTTCCTGAAGTTGGGGCATGAATGGGAGCTGTAACAAAAGCCTGAGCATCTCCAATTTTTTGCCCTTTAAATACGTAATCTTTAGGTTTAACAAGAGGTGTTACAGAAGCTCCTGTATGTTGAACTGTAAGAACAATTAACTTTTCAGGGAGAGGGATTTTTGTTATTGGGATATCTTTTGATAATTCTTTTTTTTCAGGAGGATGTACACCACCTTTAAAGCCGTATATTTTCATGATAACCTCCCTGTTTAATTTTTAAAATAATTAGCTACTCTAATATACTAAAACTTTCTTCTAAGCTCCTTATCTTCTTATTAATACTCTCTAATTTTTCTTTCTCCTTTTCTACCACATGTTCTGGTGCTTTTCTTAGAAATTCCTCATTGGAAAGTCTTTCTTCAATTTTTTTCTTCAGATTTATCGCTTCCTCTAATTCTTTCTTTATTCTTTCTTTTTCTTTTGTTATATCAATTAAACCCTTTAGATTCACATATAAATCAACATCTTCAAAAACTTTATGTACCACATTTTTAAAATCTTTTTTTTCGTCAATTTTATTTATTTCTGCTTTTGCAAGTATAGAAAAATATCCAGAATTACCAAGAAGTAAAATCTCCTTTTCCTTATCAAGGGTATAAAAATCTACTTTTATCACATCTGAGGGAGATATATTGAATTCAGCTCTAATCGCTCTGATTGTTCTAATTAATTCCATAATAAATTCCATATCTTTTTCTGCCTTTTCATTAATAAAGGTATCATCAGTGATAGGCCAAGATGATATCATTATACTTTCACTGCTTTCTGGCAACTTATGCCAAATCTCTTCAGTAATAAAAGGCATTACTGGATGAAGAAGTTTCAAATTATCTCTTAAAACTTTCCAAAGAATAGTTTGGGCAACTAATCTACTTTCTGGATCTTCTCTTTGAGACAATCTTGGTTTTACCATCTCAATATACCAGTCACAAAATTCATTCCAGAAGAAATTGTATATAGTTTTTACATACTCACTAAATCTATAATTCTCTAAATGATCTGTGACCTCCTTAATCTCTTTTTGAAGCCTGCTTAATATCCATTTGTCAGATAAAGATAAAAGATGGTATTCTAAGTTTACCTCTGAATATTTTCTATCTTCCAAATTTGATATTACAAATCTGGAAGCATTCCATATTTTATTAGTAAAATTCCTGGTATTTTCAAAATTCTCTTCATGAAATCTTAAATCTTGCATTTCAGTACATTGAATAGCAAGACCAAATCTCGTAACATCTGCACCATATTTATTAATTAAATCCAAGGGATCCACACCTGTACCCTTAGATTTACTCATACGTTTTCCTTCCCTTGTAAGTACTGTTGGGTGAACATATACATGGTAAAAAGGTACATCTTTCTTAAATTCAAGCCCCATCATAATCATTCGAGCAACCCATAGATTAATAATATCTCTTGCTGTACTTAATACGGATGTAGGATAGAAATATTTAAGATCTTCTGTGTCTTCTGGCCATCCTAAAGTCCCAAGAGGCCATAAAGCAGAACTAAACCACGTATCTAATACATCATCATCTTGTTTTAGATTAGAAGATCCACAATTCTCACATTTATCAGGAGATTTTTCATCCACATTAATATGGCCACAATCATTACAATACCAAGCAGGAATTCTATGTCCCCACCATAACTGCCTTGATAAACACCAATCTTTAATGTTATACATCCAATCAAAGTAAACTTTTTTCCATCTATCAGGAATAAATTTTACTTTACCTTCCTCAACTGCTAATATGGCAGGATTTGCTAAATTATCCATTTTCATAAACCATTGTTTAGATATCATAGGTTCTATAGGAGTACCACATCTATCGCAAGTAGCAACATCATGAACATATACTTCTTTCTTTAAAAGAAATCCTTCTTTTTCTAAATCTTCTTCTATTTTCTTTCTACATTCTAAAACACTAAGCCCCTTATATTTACCAGCATTCTCATTCATAAATCCTTTTTCATCTATCACAGATATGAAATCTAAATTATGTTTTTTACCTATTTCAAAATCATCAGCATCATGAGCTGGAGTAACCTTCAAAGCTCCAGTACCAAAGCTGGGATCTACTGCTTCATCGCCAATAATAGGAATTACTCTGCCTACTAATGGTAAAATAACTTTTTTCCCAATAAGATGCTTATATCTATCATCTCCTGGATTAACCGCCACAGCTGTATCTCCTAACATAGTTTCAGGTCTTGCAGTTGCTATAACTATGTAACCTTCTTCATCATAGAAAGGATACTTTATATACCATAAATAGGAGGATTCTTCTACATATCTGACTTCCAAATCTGAAATAGCTGTTCTACAACGGGGACACCAATTTATTATTCTTTCTCCTCTGTATATATATCCTTTTTTATAAAGCTCAACAAAAGCCTTAATTACCGCTTTTGAATATACCTCATCCATAGTAAATCTAAATCTTTTCCAATCACATGAAACTCCAAGTTTCTTTAACTGCTCCACAATAGTATTTCCATATTTTTCTTTCCAGTCCCATACTCTTTCTAAAAACTTTTCTCTTCCTAAATCCCATCTGCTTTTTCCTTCTTTTAAAAGTTCCCTTTCCACTACCATTTGGGTTGCTATACCTGCATGATCAGTACCTGGAATCCATAATGCATTATAACCTTGCATCCTTTTCCATCTAATTAAAATATCCTGAATAGTTGCGTTTAAAGCATGGCCTAAATGTAAAGATCCTGTAATATTGGGGGGTGGTAATACTATACAGAAAGGCTTTTTTGAATTATCTACTTCTGCGTGAAAATAATCCTTATTTAACCAATAATCATACCATTTCCTTTCCACATCCAAAAAAGAATAAACAGAAGACATCTCTTCTTTCATAAAATAAACCCCCTAACTTGCTATCTTTTTTAATTTATCTATAGATAACTTTCCACGATTATAAACTAATTCTGGTGTAATGACAATTTTTTTGATTCCTAAGGATGGAACTTCATACATAAGTTCTAACATAAGCTCTTCCATTACAGCTCTCAAACCTCTTGCACCTGTAGCCTTTTCTTGTGCCTCTTTGACTATAGCTCTTAACGCATCCTCTGTGAAATCTAATTCTACTCCTTCTAAAGCCAACAATGCCTTATATTGTTTAACAAGGGCATTTTTAGGTTCTACTAATATCTTCATAAGAGCTTCCTCAGTAAGAGGTTCTAATACTGCCACAACAGGAAATCTTCCAACAAATTCAGGAATCATTCCAAATTTTATAAGATCTTCTGGAATAATATTTGAGAGTATTTGACTCAAACTTTTTCTATTTTTAGGTTCTATTTGTGCACCAAAACCAATATTTGATACATCAAGTCTTTTTTCTACTATCTTCTCTATCCCTTCAAAAGAGCCACCTGCAATAAACAAAATATCTTTCGTATTTATCTGAATAAATTCCTGATAAGGATGTTTTCTACCACCTTGAGGTGGTACATTAGCTATGGTTCCTTCAACAATTCTTAATAAGGCTTGTTGAACTCCCTCTCCAGAAACGTCCCTTGTAATAGATGGGTTTTCAGACTTTCTTGATATCTTGTCTATCTCATCAATATATACAATTCCTTTTTCTGCTCTTTTAACATCCCAATCTGCATTTTGAATAAGCCTTAAAAGAATATTCTCCACATCTTCTCCCACATAACCAGCTTCAGTAAGTGTAGTAGCATCTGCTATAGCAAAGGGTACCCTTAAGAATTTTGCAAGAGTTTCTGCAAGAAGGGTTTTTCCTACACCGGTTGGTCCAATTAAGAGTATATTACTTTTCTGAATTTCCACATCTTCACTTAATTTATCTCTCATAAATATTCTTTTATAATGATTATAAACTGCTACTGATAATATTTTTTTTGCTTTTTCTTGGCCTATTACATATTGATCTAAGAATGATTTAATATCTGACGGTTTTGGAAGTTCAAAATTATCATAAATATCATCTTCTTTATTCTCTTCTTCTAAAATTTTATAGGCTATTGATATACATTCATCACAAATATAAACTCCTGGACCTGCAACAAGTTTTTTAACTTCTTTTTGACTTTTTCCACAAAAGGAACAATGAAGCTCTCTATTTCCCATATATTGATATCTCCTTTATCTATGATTTATCCTTTTTTACTTTCTAATACTTCATCAACAATACCATACTCTTTTGCCTCATAGGCAGACATAAAGAAATCTCTATCAGTATCCTTTTCAATCTTCTCTATAGGTTGCCCTGTATGATATGATAAAATTTCATTTAATATTCTCTTTATCTTAAGGATTTCTCTTGTATGAATCTCTATATCTGCAGCAGGTCCATATGCACTACCAAGCGGTTGATGAATCATTACTCTTGAATGAGGCAAAGCATATCTTTTACCTTTATCACCTGCACTTAATAAGATGGCAGCCATACTTGCTGCCTGTCCTACACATACAGTGGCAATTTTAGGTTTTATATGCCTCATAGTATCATAAATAGCAAGTCCTGCTGAAACTTCTCCTCCGGGAGAATTTATATAAAGGTAAATATCTTTTTCAGGATCTTCAGATTCTAAAAATAAAAGTTGTGCAATAATAAGATTTGCGACCTCATCATTTATAGCTGTACCTAAAAAAACAATCCTACTTTTTAAAAGTCTTGAATAAATATCATATGCCCTTTCCCCTCTTGGTGTCTGCTCTATAACAATAGGTACTAGTGTCATAATAGATCTATTCCTCCTTTGCTAAGTTTTGCTCTAATAAAAATTTCTTAACTTTGTCTCTAATAAGATCTCTTTTTAATGTATCTACTAAATTTTCTTTCTCAATTTCTTTCTTAACCTCTTCGTAGTCTCTACCTTCGCTATTAGCAATCTCTCTTATAGCATCTTCTACTTCTTGATCTGAAACAGAAATATTTTCAACCTCTGCTATCTTTTCAAGAATCATCTCCATTCTTATTCTATTCCTTGCATCTTCTATAACATTTTTAATAAATTCATCCTTTGTTATTCCCTTTTCATTAAGATAATCATCTAAGCTTATGCCTCTTTTTGCAAGATCATTGATGAATTCTCTAAAAATATTTTCTGCAAGATACTGTACATAGCTTAAAGGAGGATCAAGTTCTGTGCTTTCCAATATTTTACTCACAATTTCAGAAAAGGCTTTATCCTCAGACCTTCTTTCTCTTTCCTCCTTTATGCTCTCTCTCACTTTCTCTCTGAACTCTTCAAGAGATTGAGCTCCAACCTTTTGAAGAAAAGTCTCTTGATCAGGCTTTTCATATCTCCAAATCTTATTAACCTTCCACTTTAATTTTAATGTTTGACCTACTAAATCTTTCTCATAAAAATCTTCAGGAAAAGTTATCTCAAATTCCTTTTCTTCTCCTGGTTTCATTCCCAATATCTTTTCTTCCAACTCTGGAAATACCTTTCCATTTAATGTAAACCACATTGGAGGAAGCTGAGTACCATCTTCTTTAATTCTTTCTAAATAAACCACATCACCTTTCTCAACCTGTCCTTCTTCTACAGGATTTAATTTACTGAGTTGTAATTCTACTTGTTCTATAACCCTGTCAATCTCTTCTTCGGTAACTTCTACTTTTTCTTTTTTGACATTTAAACCCTTATAATTTCCAAGCTTGAATTCTGGTGGTACTTCGAGCACAAAAGAGAACTTTAAATTTTCATTTTCTTTCCAAGAATTAGGAATATCAAAATAAGGATCTTGAAGAGGTGTAATATTTTCTTTATTTAAAAACCATTCTAAAGTTTCCCTTGCTACTATTTTTATTGCTTCACTTTCAAAGGTCTCATCTCCAAGATATCTTTCCAAAATAGTTCGAGGAGTATAACCTTTTCTAAAACCAGGCACTTGAACCCTTTTAACCAAAGATTTATATGCTTTTTCAAGACTCTTTTCCCTCTCAGATTGGTCCACTTCTACATTTACTTTTACTCTACTTCCCTCAAGTTTTTCTACATCATATTTAATATTGGTTTCATCAATTACCATTACATTACCTCCTGTTTATTAAAATAACATTTTTAATATTAAATACCAAAGCTATATTATAGCATTAGAAAATATACTGTTAAAGAAGAAAATAAAAAAAGAGTTTGTTAAATTTGTGTAAAAAAAGTTTTTTTATGAGTATATTACTAAAAAAATTGGAGCGGGAGACGGGATTTGAACCCGCGGCCTTCTCCTTGGCAAGGAGACGCTCTACCCCTGAGCTACTCCCGCTCATCAATTTATCCTTTTGGTGCGAGGGGTGGG
>JAPYWU010000037.1 GCA_028276205.1 Dictyoglomaceae bacterium
ATCAAAATCTCTTTCTTCAAATTTAAAAACCCAAGGTGTTTTTTCTAAAACTTTCCAAGCACTTTCAGGATAGGTTTTTCTAAAAATGGGATCTAAAAACCATCTGTTTGAAAAAGCATCCTGTCTTTCCACTGCTATTAAATTTTCTTCTGTATCATTTTCAGGATAGAAAGGAGTAACATTGATAGTTATACCAATGCTTCCTTTATATCCTTCTTCTTTATAAATCTGGACAGCATAACCATGAGCTAAAAGGAAATTGTGACTTGCAATAAATGCCCCCTTCATATCTCTTTTTCCTGGAGCATGAACACCCCAACCATAACCCAAGAATGCATTTACCCAAGGTTCATTTAATGTAATCCATAAATCAACTCTATCCCCAAATTTATAGAATAGAAAAGAAGCATAATCAGAAAAATATTTTGCCACATCTCTATTTAACCAACCACCAATATCCTCAAGCTTTTGAGGTAAATCCCAGTGATATAAAGTTATGGCAGGTTTTATTCCTTTCTCAAGAAGTTTATCAATAAGCCTATCATAAAAGGCTAAACCTTTTGGATTAACTTTTCCTTTTCCTTCTGGAAAAATCCTTGGCCATGAAACAGAGAATCTATAAGCCTTAAGTCCAATATAACTCATTAAATCCACATCTTTCTCCCATAAATGATAATGATCACATGCCACATCTCCATTCTGATTCTGATAAATAGTACCTGGAGTATGAGAGAACCTATCCCAAGTACTTTCTCCTTTTCCATCCTCATTCCAAGCTCCCTCTATCTGATAAGACGCTGTTGCAGCTCCCCATAAAAATCCTTTAGGAAATATTAGTTCTTGCATCTCTTAACCTCCTTCATTAAAGTTTTATATATAACCTTTGATATATTACTAAAGCAAAATGTTTTTGGAAAGAGGATAATAATTAAAAATTAATAGTACTTGATTTTCCAAAAAGTTTTTTATATAATTTTTTACAACAATAACTTATTCGCTCCTCGGTAGCTCAACGGTAGAGCGGCCGGCTGTTAACCGGCGGGTTGCAGGTTCGAATCCTGCCCGAGGAGCCAATTTTTTATTATCCCCATAATTTAAATTCCATTTATTATCAATTTCAATTATCGAAAATTCGTTGTTATGTGACTATTTTCACTGATATTTATTGACTTAATAGCTTATTTAAGTTAACATAAACAAAAAAAGGAGGCTTTAAATTATGGGGAGAGTCCAAATTATTGGAGAAAAGATTCCAAATTTACCCTGGGAAGACCGACCTAAGGGAAGTAGTGATGTGGTATGGAGATACTCAAAAAACCCTATAATTAAAAGAAACCATATTAAAAGAGCAAACAGCATATTTAATAGTGCAGTAGTTACCTTTAACGGAAAGTTTGCAGGTGTTTTTAGAGTAGACGACAAAGCAAGATCAATGAATTTACATGCAGGATTTAGTGATGACGGAATTAATTGGACCATTGAGGAAGACCCCATAAACTTTATACAAAAAACTAAGGATCCCTTAGTAAGTGAATACAAGTATGATCCAAGGGTTACTTTTATTGAAGATAGATATTATATTACATGGTGTAATGGTTATCATGGACCAACTATTGGTGTAGGATATACCTTTGATTTTAAGGAATTTTATCAATTAGAAAATGCTTTCTTACCTTACAATAGAAATGGTGTACTTTTCCCAAGAAAAATAAATGGTAAATATGCCATGTTAAGCAGACCTTCTGATAGAGGTCATACGCCTTTTGGAGATATATTCTATAGTGAGAGTCCAGACATGATCCATTGGGGTTGTCATAGATTTGTTATGTCAGCAGGGCTTACAGGATGGCAATCCCTTAAAATAGGGGCAGGTCCTACTCCTATAGAAACCAGTGAGGGTTGGCTTTTAATCTATCATGGAGTATTACTATCTTGCAATGGTTATGTATATAGTTTTAGTGCTGCCCTTTTAGATTTAGAAAAACCATGGAAAGTAAAATATAGAGCTCGTTCTTATCTACTCTCTCCTCAAGAATATTATGAATGTGTAGGAGACGTACCTAATGTAGCATTTCCTTGTGCAGCTTTATGTGATGCTGAGACAGGGAGGCTTGCCATCTATTATGGTGGTGCAGATACAGTAGTTGCTCTTGCCTTTGCATATGTAGATGAAATAATTGATTTTCTAAAAGAAGATGGAATAAAATATGAATAAAATACAAAAAAGAGGGAGAGGAATACCTCTCCCTCTTCATAAAAAATGGAAAAATTTATATACTTGGTTCCTTTTGATAAGATAGATAAAGATCTTTTAGATTTCCTTTTAGAAAATCTTCCTAAGATTATTTCTTATTCTGTAAAAAAATACCTTAGCTTACCTATACCCAGTAATGCTTATAATCCTGAAAGAAATCAATATCTTTCTTCACCTTTTCTTGA
The DNA here is from genome assembly GCA_028276205.1 of Dictyoglomaceae bacterium. GTDB lineage: Bacteria > Dictyoglomota > Dictyoglomia > Dictyoglomales > Dictyoglomaceae > Dictyoglomus. Next base: position 2,440 of record JAPYWU010000037.1, read on the forward strand.
CATACTAACTAAATTAAAGATACCTGACAGTTTCAAGATTCTTGGAATTACAAATGTGGATTTATATACCCCTGGACTTAATTTCATATTTGGACAAGCGAAACTTAATGGAAGAGAAGCCTTAGTAAGTATAGCAAGATTAGATAATAGTTTCTACGGATTACCTAAAGATCAAGAAGTTTTATATATTCGCTCTTTAAAAGAATCGGTACATGAACTTGGACACACCCTGGGTCTTTCCCATTGTCCAAACCCAGAGTGTGTCATGCATTTTTCTAATTCTATATCCGATACTGATAGAAAAAGCTATAATTTCTGTCCTATTTGTAAATTAAGCCTTTCTTACCTTTTTTAAATTCAATCCTTTAATTTCTAAATTTTCCTCTACCTCTTTCAGAGTATAGGGAGCTTTAAAAATTACTTCGTACTTATCCTTTGGATAAATGGTAAAGTAATTATCTTCCCATTCTGCATTTGGAAGTTCCAAAGCTACAAATAAAGCAAGAAAATCACTTTCTAATACTACTCTATATATTTCTTTGTCAATCTCCTCTATAGTATAAATAACTTCTGCCTTAGGGAGTTCCAAATGTTTAAATGGAGCAAAGAAATATTCGTTCATATCAAGTAAATTACCCTTTTCATCAAAAAGTTGTACATAGAAAAACTCCCCATATTTATCTACATCTTCTAAGGGAATTGTTATAGCATTTAAAGACGTATTAGGAGAAAGCTCAAGAGTAATTTCTTTCTTACCTCTTCTTTTTCCTTTAAAAGTACTAAATGCATATTCTATTTTCCCATCAAAAGGTTGCAAAGTATCATTAACTACAAAGATTAAAAGTTTACCGTCTCTTGGTTCTATATTTACTTTCAGATTTTTAAAAGATCTCTTTACAAAATAGTAAGAGGGTTTCAAGTTTTTATAATAATCAATTATACTCCAACTAACTACGGGCCAACAATCGTTAAGTTGCCATATCAGTGCTCCTGCAGTATGGAACTTATTATTTCTCCAATGTTCTATTCCTGTTTTCAATGCTAATCCTTGAATGATTTGAGAAAGATATATGTAATCATCCATATCAGATGTAATTTTAAAATAACTAGAAATATATCTTATAATTCTCTCTGTACCTTCATAAGCTTTATTATGAAATTCCATTTCTCTACTTTGAGGATGATATTCTTTCTCGGAAGTAATAAACTTTCTAATAGTCTCTGAAACAGGAGGAGCCTGCATTCCGAACTCACTCACAAATCTGGAGTTATCTTTAAGATATTCTTTAAAGTCTTTCCATCCATGCCATATATCCCAGTTATGTCTATCTCCTGCCTCCTCACTATTTGGATGCCTTCCCCCGTAAGGACTACTTGGCCAATATGGTCTTGTTAAATCAAGTCTAGCACACACATCAGGTAATACTTTGCTATATATTTCTTCTCCCCAGAACTTATCTCTTTCACCCCACCATTTTGCCACATAGCCCCAATTATTCTCATTATTACCACACCATAAAACAATAGAAGGATGATTTCTTAATCTCTTTACAACAAATTCTGCTTCCCTCTGTACTTCTTCTAAAAATTTCTCATCATCCGGATATTCCGCACATGCAAACATAAAATCTTGCCAAACCATTATACCAAGTTCATCACATAAATCATAAAATATATCATTTTCGTAAATTCCTCCGCCCCAAACCCTAAGCATGGTGGTTCCCATTTCTTTAGCCTTCGTGAGAAGAAATCTATAATCTTCTTCTCTTAATCTTGGAAGAAAACTATCCGCTGGTATCCAATTTGCTCCCTTAGCAAAGATGGGTACATCGTTTATTTTGAAAATAAAGGATTCACCTTTTTGATCTTCTTTCGTATATAACTCTACTTTTCTTATTCCAAAGGTTTCCTCTATTTTATCTAAAATCTCACCTTTTTCATCCAAAAGGATCAATTGTATTTTATATAAGTTCTGTTCACCGTATCCTTGTGGATACCAAAGTTTAGGATCTTTTATAGTTAATGGTATCTTTAAAAATACTCTTCCTTCTGGGAGAGTAAATCTTAACCTTTGTTCTAAAACAGGTTTATTATGAGAAATTCTAAATGCCACATCTACACTCATGGCTTGTTGAAGTTCAATATCAAGCTCAAGACTTATATGAGCAGGATTACCTAAATTCCTTACAGGAACCCATACATCTAAAATTCTCGCCTTATCCCAACCCTTTATTTTTACCGATTTCCATAAGCCTGAAGTAGCAAGCCTTGGGCCCCAGTCCCATCCAAAGGAATATTGAGCCTTTCTACCAAAAACTCTGGGAGAAAAATCTCCTCCATGAAGTTTATATGGATAATTATCTGCCCTTTCTTTAAGCGTTTTGGTAGGAGATAAAAGCTTCACTTCAAGAACATTTTCACCTTCAACTAATACATTTTTTACATCAAAACTCCAAGGAATAAACATATTGTCTGTTTCGCCAATCTTTTTCCCATTAAGATAGATCTCAGAGAAAGTATCAATACCCTCAAACTCTAACTCTATAGCAGAATGTTTTAAAAACTCTTTATTTATGTTAAATTTTTTTCTATATATCCAATCTTCTTCCTCTACCCATTGAACCTTTAGTTCATTTTCCCCCACAAAAGGATCTGGAATTAAATTATTATCCATTAAATCTAAGTGAACACAACCTGGTACTTTAGCCTTAAGCCATTTTCTTTCTTTTGTATTTCTAAACTCCCATTCACCATCTAATTTAATTACATCCATATCTCAAAATCCTCCCCAAAGGCATAAAATTTTGTTTAGTATAACTTATTAACTTGTAAAAATCAAAATATCCTCGAGGGGAGGATAATGTATAAAGATTTTTATTTTATACTAATATTTCCCATTGAACAATTCACAAATATCTCTGATTTTTCTCCACTACCATATATATACGTATCACCTTTCATTATCATATCTGGTTTTTTATCAACAGATACTTCTCCCATGGCAACTTTTACTATCAGTTTTCCATCAAAATCACTGGGAAGTACTATTGAAATATCTCCAGTAGTACAAGTTAATTCTCCTTGAGATGGAGCTTTAACAAAAACAATATCTAAATCTCCCATATTTACCTCAGCCCTAACTTTCTCGCTCTCTATATATAAGTTACCATCACCCATTTTTATGAAAATCTCACTTTCTTTCGCAACCAATTTCCCCTTTACATCTCCTGCTGAAACTTTCATCTTAACTGTGTTTAACTTTGGTAAATTCAAATTAAAATCTCCTGCAGAAAATTTAATCAAATTATCTTCTAAAACGAATACACCTTCTCCCTTTATCCTTATCTTTTCTTCTTCCCAAACATCTACATCCAAATCTCCAGCTGTGATCTCTATAAATAGTGGCTTATCCTCTGTCCATTCATATTCCTCATCTACATGCTTTATCCCCTTCATACTATTTGCTATAACTCCCGGTATGATGGAAAAAGCAGACGTTAAAGCGTCGGTTACAATCTCTCCTATATTAATAAAGCCAAATTTATCTCTCCTCTTTGATTCTTTCCTTTCCTCAAGAGCCTCAATAAGTTTCTCAGCCTCATCAGCTTTTATTTTACCTTCTTCTAAAAGCCTTAAAATTCTTTTTAATTCATCCTCCATGTTTTATATACCCCCATTTCTTAAAATTAATTTTTAATAATTATAAAATATAATTTTATAATTTTCAAGTTTATATTTAATAAATTTACTTTTTTACCTTTGTTATTACCTCAAGTAAAAAATTTTAAACACAACTAACATGTGTTAGGTATAAATAAATAACTGTTATTATCTAATATTTATTTAATTTTACCTATTTGAAGTTATATGAGTTTTGTTATATTATTAAGAAGAATTTAAAATGAAAAAGGGAGGTATGAGAGATTGAATACAGAAATATTTGATCGCTTAAAAAAGGAAAATGTGATTGCTTATTTCTCTATGGAAATAGCTTTAATCTCTGATATACCAACATATAGTGGAGGCTTAGGTGTACTGGCTGGTGATACAGTAAGAACAGCTGCTGATTTAAACATCCCCTTTATTGCAGTTACTCAGATAAGTAGAAAGGGATATTTTAAACAAATAATAGAAGAAGATGGCACTCAAATAGAACAACCAGCTACTTGGGATCCAGAAAAATATATGTCTCTTCTTCCAATTAAAACCTTTGTTGAAATTGAAGGTAGGAAAGTATATATTCAGCCTTGGGTGTACTATTGGAAGTCTATTCATGGACATATTGTACCTGTCATATTCTTAGATACCAATCTTCCAGAAAATGCAGAAGAAGACAAAACCATTACTGATATACTTTATGGTGGTGATCTATCTTATCGTCTAAAGCAAGAAGTAGTATTAGGAATAGGGGGAGCAAGAGTATTAAAAGAGTTGGGACTTAGAGTCAGAAAATATCATTTAAATGAAGGACATTCTGCTCTTCTCACTTTAGAACTTTTAAAAGAGGAGTTAGATAATGGTAAATCCTTAGATGAAGTTGTAGAAGATGTTAAGGAGAAATGTGTTTTTACTACCCATACTCCTGTAGAGGCAGGACATGATAAATTTACATATGATCTTGTTTCAAAAATTTTGGGAAATTATATTTCTATAGATCTAATTAAAAAATTTGCTGGAGAAAATGTTCTTAATATGACTCTTCTTGCTTTAAATCTTTCTGGATATGTAAATGGTGTTGCAAAAAGGCACCAAGAAGTATCTCTTTCCATGTTCCCTGGCCACAGAATACATGCTATAACTAATGGAGTTCATTCTTTTACTTGGACATCTGCCCCTTTCCGAGAACTTTTTGACAAATATATTCCAGGATGGGCAACTGAACCTGAGCTTCTTACAAGAGCCCAATTTATACCAAACGAGGAAATTTGGCTTGCCCATCAACAAGCTAAAAGGGAACTTATTGATTATATATATGACCATACAGGAGTAAAATTTGAAGAAAATGTATTAACAATAGGTTTTGCAAGAAGAGCTACAGCATATAAAAGACCTCATCTCTTATTTTCTGATATAAATAGACTTAAAAAGGTAAAAAGAAAAGGACCTATTCAGATTGTTTATGCTGGTAAAGCTCATCCCAAGGATATAGAGGGGAAAAAGCTAATTAAAGAAATATATGAATACATCAAAGAATTAGAAAAGGATATAAAAATTGTATACTTACAAGACTACAATATGGATATGGCTAAAAAGATTGTGGCAGGTGTAGATTTATGGTTAAACACACCTCAAAGACCTTTAGAGGCATCTGGTACCAGTGGTATGAAGGCTGCTCATAATGGGGTAATTAACTTTAGTATACTGGATGGTTGGTGGATAGAAGGTCATGTGGAGGGATATACTGGTTGGTCTATCGGTCCTTCACCCTTTGAGGAAAAAAGTTTAGAAAATCATCTTCAAGAAGAAATTGATGATTTATATAATAAGCTTGAATATATAATTTTACCAACCTATTATCATCATTGCGATGATTGGATTAAAATCATGAAAAACTCTATCTCCAATTTAGCCTCATACTTCAATACACACAGGATGATGAAGAGATATATTACAGAAGCATATTTTAAAAATAGATAAATACAAAAGGGGAGCTTTATGTTAAAGGCTCCCCTTCTTTTTATTAAACTCCTGACAAAGAACCTGATAGCAAGCCTCGCATGAAATATCTACCAAGAAATATATATACTATAAGAGGTGGTAAGGCTGTTATTAAAGCACCTGCCATTTGAATATTCCATTGTACAAAATAACTTCCTGCAAGATTATTTAAAGCTACTGTAATAGGCTGAACAGAAGGATTAGGAGCAACCACAAGTCCAAATAAGAAATCATTCCATATGGAAGTAAATTGCCATATCATAACCACAGCAAATGCAGGCATTGACACAGGAAGAACAATTCTCCTATAAATACCAACAAAATCCGCTCCGTCTATTTTAGCAGCTTCTATTAGCTCAGAAGGAATTGTAGAGTAATAATTTCTAAAAATAAGGGTGGTTATTGGGATACCATATACTATATGCACAAATATAAGACCTGGGATAGTACTGTATAGTTTTATCTTTTGTAATACCTGCACTAAAGGTATAAGAATGCTTTGATAAGGTATAAACATACCAAATAAAAGCATAGGGAAAATTATATCTGCACCTTTAAATCTCCATTTTGTAAGTACATAACCATTCATAGAACCTAAGAATGCAGAAAGAATAGTAGCAGGAATAACTAAATATACACTATTCATAAAATTCTGTGAAAGCCCCCGGAGTCCTCTCTTTGGATCTCCTTTCCATGCCTGTATAAAACTTTCAATACTAATAGTTTTGGGTAGTCTCCACATGGTCTTAAGATCAACTTCTACAAAACTTTTTAGACTTGTAACTAAAAGCACATATATAGGTGTCAAATAAAAGATTGCAAAAAGTATTAGGAAAAAATATATTAATAATCTTCCTATTTTCATTATCTTTTAACCTCCGATTTGAGACTATACCTTAGATAAGGAATAATCAAAACCCCTACCATTAAAAGAAGAATTATTGCTATACTTGCCCCTTGTGCAAAATGATTTCCTCTAAAGGTAGTATCATACATGAATAAGGCAGGAACATCACAAGAAAAACCTGCTCCAGAGCCTGTCATTGCAACAACCAGATCAAATATTTTTAAAGATATATGTCCTAAAATTATTATAGCTCCTAAGGTTATAGGCCTTAAGAGAGGTAAAACAATATAACGATAAACTTGCCACATATTAGCTCCATCCACCTGAGCTGCCTCAAATAATTCACTTGGAATTCCCCTTATTCCAGCTAAATACATAGCCATTACATATCCTGACATTTGCCATACTGCAGCAATAACAACAGCTTTTATTCCTATTTTGGGATCTGTATACCAGCCACTTTTTAAAAAAGAAAGTCCAATTTTATCCAAGATTTGGTTTAAACCAACAGGATTATTTATAGTTCCAGGATTTAATATCCATCTCCATACAACACCTGTTACAACAAAAGATATGGCCATGGGAAATAGATAAATATTCCTAAATATGTTTTCACCTCTTATCTTTTGATCTAAAAAGATAGCAAGAAGAAAACCTAAAATCAAAGATGATACAAGAAAGAGAGCTGTAAAAACCAGAGTATTTTTCATAGATATTTGAAAACGAAAATTTTGAAAAAGTTCTATATAATTTCTTAATCCAACGATATTAAAACTTGGAAATATATCATTCCAATCAGTAAGAGAAATAAATCCAGTCCAAAAAATAAAAAAATAAACAAAAATAGCTATCAATATAATCGATGGAAGAATAAAAAGAAAAGAATATAATTTATCCTTTTGCAATATCTTCACCACCCTTAAAATTTATCAGGGGGGAGTTTTACTCTCCCCCCTTAAATTCTCTTATTGTTTTACTCCATTTTTAATAGCTACATTAATAAGAGCTTTTTGGGTAGTCTTTACATCTGGCCTTACTACAAAGAGTGAAATCACGTCCTTAAATTCTGTAACCCATCCTTCAGAAGCAGCTGCTCCATGCATTACACTTGGGACTATCTTATGCTTTAACCAATCATCCA
>JAPYWU010000038.1 GCA_028276205.1 Dictyoglomaceae bacterium
AGGTGAAGAGCATATTAAAACTGCTTATCCTATTGTTTACACATCAGCGGATAGTGTGTTTCAGATTGCAGCTCATGAGGATGTTATCCCTGTAGAAGAATTATATAGAATGTGTGAAATAGCGCGTAGAATTTTACAAGGTGAACATGCGGTTGCAAGAGTTATTGCAAGACCCTTTGCAGGAGCACCTGGTAATTTTTATCGTACTCCTAAGAGGAAAGATTTTTCATTGCCTCCACCCCGTAATACCCTTTTAGATTTTTTAAAAAATAATAATTATGATGTAATTGGAGTGGGAAAAATAGAAGATATTTTTGCAGGAAGAGGATTAACATATTCTCTTCATCAAAAAAATAATGCAGAGGGTATAGAAAATATTTTTGTTGCTTGGAACAAGTTAAAGGAGGGCCTCGTATTTATAAATTTAGTAGACTTTGATACCCTTTACGGGCACAGAAATGATCCATTGGGTATGGCTAAAGCTTTGGAAGAGTTTGATAAGGCCTTACCAATGATTATGGAATTATTGTCTGATAAAGATCTTTTAATAATAACTGCAGATCATGGATGTGATCCTACAACTCCAAGTACAGATCATTCAAGAGAATATGTTCCTTTACTTATCTATTCTCCGGATTTTAAAAATACTTATTCTTTAGAGGTACAAAGGACATTTGCTAATTTGGGAAAGACAATAGCAGATTATTTTAAAGTTGAAAATGATCTTGAGGGAGAAAGTTTCTTAAGTATTATTCAGAAAGGATGGAATATGTTATGAATATGGTGGATCTTATTATTAAAAAGAGAGATGGATATCCATTAACTGATGAGGAAATTTCCTATATAGTTAATGGTTATGTAAAGGGGGAGATACCGGATTATCAGATGTCTGCTTTGCTTATGGCTATTTATTTTAGGGGTATGAATATTCAAGAAATTGTTTCTTTAACAAAGGAAATGGCTTTTTCAGGTAAGGTTTTAGATTTATCCAATATTCCAGGAATAAAAATAGATAAACATAGTACAGGAGGAGTAGGTGATAAAACAACATTGGTTTTTGCTCCTATTATTGCATCCTTAGGTTATAGTGTGGCAAAAATGTCAGGAAGGAGTCTTGGACATACAGGAGGTACTATTGATAAATTAGAGTCAATTCCAGGTTTTAGAACTTATTTATCCGATAATGAATTTATTAGTCAAGTTAAAGAAATAGGAATAGCTATAGTAGGTCAAACAGAGAATTTGGTACCAGCTGATAAAAAAATATATGCTTTGAGAGATGTAACAGGAACTGTTGATTCTATTCCTCTTATTGCAAGTAGTGTAATGAGTAAGAAGATAGCAGGAGGTTCGGATGTAATTGTATTAGATGTTAAGGTAGGTAAAGGGGCATTTATGAAAGATATAAATTCAGCTAAAGAGTTGGCCAAAATCATGGTTGAAATTGGGAAAAATATGGGTAGAAAAATGGCTGCTGTTATCTCACAAATGGACCAGCCCTTAGGGAACGCTGTAGGTAATTCCTTGGAAGTTTTAGAGGCGATAGAGGTATTAAAAGGTAGGGGTCCTTCAGATCTAATAGAGTTAGTAACAGTTTTGTCAATTGTTGCCCTTAAAATTGCTGGAGAAAAAGAAAATGATGAGATTTTGAGAGAAAAAGTTAAAAGTTCTTTGTTAAGTGGAAAGGCTTTGAATAAATTTAGAGATTTAATAATTTATCAGGGAGGAGATCCTAAGATTATTGATGATTACTCCCCTCTTTTAAAAGCCAAAGTACAAAAGGAGATATATACCTTAGAAGAAGGGTATATTGAAGAGTTAGATGCATACAAAGTGGCTCAAACAGTAATGACATTAGGTGCAGGAAGGACTAAAAAGGATGATAAGATTGATCTTTATGTGGGTTTAAAATTGCATAAGAAGATAGGAGATAGAGTTGCTAAGAATGAACCTATAGTGACTTTTTATGCTAATGATGCTGAGAAATTAAGAAGAGCTCAGGAGATATTTAAAGATGCAATAAAGATAGGTCCCCATAGAAGAGATCCTTTACCATTAATATTGGATATAATTATGTAGGAGGTACTTATGGAAGTTAATAACTTATCATTATATTTGTGGAGAATAGTTGCCATATTGATAGCAATAACAGTTCATGAATATGCCCATGGGAAGATGGCTGAAATAGAGGGTGATCCTACTCCTCGTCTTTCAGGAAGGTTAAGCTTAAATCCTTTAGCTCATATAGATCCTATTGGTTTTATAATGCTACTTCTTTTTAGGATTGGTTGGGCAAAGCCTGTTCCAGTTAATTTTGATAATTTAAGAAGAGGAGAAAAAAGTGTAATTTTAGTATCTTTAGCAGGTCCTTTTGCTAATTTTATTTTGGCTTTTCTACTAAGTGTATTTTGGAGAGTAGAAGGATTATATGTTCCAATTGGTTTTATCAGATTTTGTATAGAGCTTGCTGTTCTTAATGTTTTCTTAGGAGTTTTTAATTTAATACCTATTCCTCCTTTAGATGGCTCTCATGTATTAGAAGCAATTCTTCCTTATAAATATAGAAGGTATTATCAGTCTTTAGGAATTTATGGTATATTTATCCTAATGATTCTTATTTTGACTAATGTTCTTTATGTAATTATGAGTCCCTTTTTAAATTTTTTCTTTTATCTTTTAGGGCTTTAATTTTTGATATAATCCTATTTTGAAAAAAATACTGATTTATTTGGGAGGGCTTTGAATGAAGGCTGGAAGAATATTAAGTGGTATGAGACCAACGGGAAAATTGCATTTGGGACATCTTTTAGGAGTTTTAAAGAATTGGGTAGAACTTCAAGATTCCTATGAATGTTTTTTTGAAATTGCAGATTGGCATGCCTTAACCACACATTATAGGGAGACAGAAGAGGTAATAGATAATGTTTTTAATATGATATGTGATTGGTTGGCAGTAGGAATAGATCCTAACAAAGCTGTGATATTTAGGCAATCAGATATAACTGAACATGCAGAACTTTTTCTGTTATTTTCCATGTTTGTACCATTACCATGGTTAGAAAGAAATCCCACCTATAAAGAGCAGTTAAGAGAGATGGAAGGAAGAGATCTTTTTACATATGGATTTTTAGGGTATCCTGTTCTTCAAGCTGCGGATATTTTGATTTATAGGGCTGATACTGTTCCTGTTGGAGAGGATCAATTGCCCCATTTAGAACTTACCAGAGAGATAGCAAGAAGATTTAATTATTTTTACTCTCCCATATTTCCGGAACCTCAAGCAAAGCTCTCTGATGTTCCCGAACTTGTTGGAACTGATGGAAGAAAAATGTCAAAAAGTTATGGCAATACAATTCCTTTAGATACTGAGGAGGAAGAACTTAAAAAAATAGTAAGAGGAATGGTAACTGATCCTGCACGTATAAGGAGAAATGATCCAGGACATCCGGAAGTTTGTACTGTTTTTGCTTATCATAAAATCTTTAATAAAGAAGAAACTGAAGAGATTGCAGAGGCTTGTAGAAAGGCTGAAATAGGATGTGTAGAATGCAAAATGAAACTTTCAGAAAAATTAAATAGCTTTTTGGCACCTATAAGGGAAAAACGTAAGATTTATTTTAATGATAAAAAGACTACTTGGGATATTCTCATTGAGGGAAATAGAAAAGCTCGAGAAGAAGCTCAGAAAACTATGGATATTGTTAGAGAAGCTATGGGATTAAAGATAAAATGGTAATTAATCCATTTCTTACAATAAAAGAATTTTTACAAAAGGAGACCGATATATCTATTTTTCCTATTAAGGATTTAATTGATCAATATTACTCGTTGGGAGAAAATAAGTGGAATGATTTGGAGCTTACGACATCTTTTTTAGATGTAACGGTAGAAATATTAGAGAGTAAAATTAAAAGATTATTCGGTTCTAAAAAGAAGGATATATCTGACGAAGATAAAAAGGAAGATGTATTTTTACTTTTTTCTGATGATTGGAGAGAATTGGTTCCCTATTTAAAAGAAAAAGAGGAGAAAAGCTTTCTTATATTTAGACGAAGCATTAATAAAAAGGAAGACATATTAATCTTGGACCAAAATGAAAAAATAAATTTGACAGAAATCTATCTTCTCTTTTTGGAAAGAAAAAAGAACTTGATACAGAATTTAAATTATTTAGAGAATCATTTTACAATAGATATTGAAAATAAGGCTTTGGATATTATGGCTAAAAAAGAGGGAAAGTTTTCAGAGATGATAAGGGAAAAAAATAAAATAGATAAAATATGTTATTTTCTTGCTTTGTGTGATTTGGTAAATAAGGGAAAGGTTGTAGTTTTACAAAATGAATATTTAGGAGAGATATTTTTTAAAGTGGTGGAAAATGAGAGAATTGAGACAAAAGTATAAAAAACAGATAGAAGCTATCCTTTTTGTTTCTGACAAACCTATTTCTTCTAAGGAAATAGCTAAGATCTTGGATATGGATGATAAAGAGGTGGAGGAATTATTAGAAGAACTTAAAAAAGAGTATGAAGAAAGAGGTATTAATATTTATAAAATAAATGATGGATATGAATTTGCAACTTCGCCGGATACTGCAGATGCTATATGGAGATATACATCTAAGGGTACTGAGAGATTATCAAGATCCGCATTAGAAGTTCTTGCTATAATCTATTATCATCAGCCTGTAACAAAAGCTGAAATAGAGGCTATAAAGGGAACAAAAGTTGATGGGATTCTTTCTAATTTATTAGAGCGAAGGCTTATAAAGATTGTAGGAAGAAAAGAGACTATCGGAAGACCATTTATATATGGTATTGGAGAAGAATTCTTTAGGTATTTTATTATAGAAGATAAAAAGGAATTAGAGGAAAAAATTAAAAAATAGATATGGAAAGGCTTCAAAAATATATTGCAAAATGTGGTTTTACTTCTCGTAGAAAAGCAGAAGAACTTATTATTCAAGGTAAAGTAAAAGTCAATGGAGAGGTAATAACTACCTTAGGTTATAAAATAGATCCAGATAGGGATAAAGTTGAGGTAGAGGGGAAAATTTTAGTTCCAGAAAAAAAGATCTATATAGCTTTATATAAGCCTATGGGATATATTTCAAGTTTATATGATCCCTTTGGAAGAAAAACAGTAAAAGATCTTTTATTAAACAAAAACATATCTTATAGGGTATATCCCGTAGGAAGATTGGATCAAGATAGTGAAGGTCTCCTACTTTGTACTAATGATGGAGAGATTGCTAACTATATTATTCATCCAAAATATAAAATACCGAAGGTTTATGAAGTTATGGTAAAAGGGATTCCAAAAGAAGAAGAGTTGAAAAAATTGAGAGAAGGTGTTATTTTAGAAGAAGGAAAAACTTTACCAGCTGAATTTGTTATTCTTTGGACCAAAGGAAATATAAGTATGCTTAGAGTGGTTTTATATCAAGGATGGAAAAGGCAAATAAGGAGAATGTTAGCCTTGTTTAATTATGAGGTATTAAAATTGAAAAGGATCCAAATAGGGGAAATAAGGCTTGGAAATTTAAAACCAGGAGATATTAGGTTTTTGAATAAAAGAGAATTGATATGGTTGGAGAGTCTAAAAGCTTAGGAGAGATATTTAGAGAAGAGAGAGAGAAGAAAGGATTGGACCTTAAAGAAATTTCTTCTCTTTTAAAGGTCAGTTATAGATATTTAGAGGCTTTAGAGAATGATACTTTTGATAAGATTAATCTATCTGATTTTTATAAAAAGGCAATCATTAAAAAATATGCAAATATTCTTGGCCTTAATGAAAGTAATATTATAGATTTGTATTACTCACAATATGAAAAAAAGGAAGATAAAATAGGAATACCTTTACAGAACAATGATGGAAGTAGATGTGGATGGAAATATGGAATATATATTTTAGTTGTTGTTATTCTCTTAATAACTATCTTTACATCATTAAAGTTTCAATCAAGACCAATAACCCAAAAAGAACCTACATATACTCTATATTCTCTAAGTAATCAAGAAGAAAGTTCATATACATATTCCCTTGGAAGCTCTAATTATACTACTACTGAGACCATATTTTCTCAGAATGAAAACACGCAAAGTCCTATTATAAAGGTGGTTGCTAATGATAGGACCTGGATTAGGGTTTCCAATAATGAAAAAATTATTTATGAGGGAATTTTAAATAAGGGAGATACATTAACTTGGACTTATACATCTTTATATTTTCATATAGGTAATGCGGGAGGTATAGAAATATTTTATAATGATCAAAGCATAGGGGTTTTGGGAAAAAGGGGAGAAGTAATAAAGGTAAAGGTACCATGAAGAAGGCAGGTATTATACATTTAGGTTGTGCTAAAAATCAAGTGGATACAGAAATAATTTTAGGTTTTTTGAAAGAAATGGGGTATACTCTTACTTCTTCAGAAGAAGAGGCAGATCTTTTATTGGTTAATACTTGTGCTTTTATAAAACCTGCTTTAGAGGAATCAGAAAGTAATATACGTTCATTAGAAAAATACAAGAAATTAGGTAAAAAAATAGTAGTTACAGGTTGCCTTGTGGAAAGATTTAAAAAGGATTTAGAAGATAAATTCCCTTTTGTTGATTTGTTTATAGGTCCTGGAGAATATATGAATTTCAAAAATCTTTTGAATAATGATAACAGCTTTTCAAAAAAAGTTATTACTTCTCCTGCCTCTAACTTTCTTTATAACTCTACAATGACCCGTTTGCTTTTTACTCCTTATAGTGCATATGTAAAGATATCAGAAGGATGTAATAATTTTTGTAGCTATTGTACTATTCCATATATAAGGGGTAGGATGCGAAGTAGAGAGATAAAAGATATTGCAAATGAGGTAGAGAAATTAGTAGGAAATAATGTAAAAGAGATTAATATAATATCTCAAGATACTACAAGATATGGTGAAGATCTATATGGAAAACCATCCTTAGCAAAACTTTTAAGTGAGCTTGAAAAAATTGAAGGAGATTTTTACATAAGATTGTTATATTTATATCCAAGTAGATTAGATGATGAAATTATTCAAATTATAAAGAATTCAGAGAAGATTGTGCCATATTTTGATATACCATTACAGCATGTTAATGACGAAATTCTTAAAAATATGAATAGAAGTTATGGAAAAAATGAGATAATTAATATTTGGAATAAGATTCGTGAAAATTTTCCTGATGCTGTAATTAGAACCACATTTATTGTTGGATTTCCCGGAGAATCAGAAGAAAAGTTTGAGGAATTATATAATTTTATACAAGAATACTATTTTGATAGACTCGGGGTTTTTCCTTATTATCCAGAAGAGGGTACTAAAGCCCAAAATCTACCACATCAAATAGACGAAGAAGAGAAGAAAAAAAGGGTAGATATTATTATGAGTAAACAAAAGGAAATATCTAAAAATTTAAATAAAAATATGGTGGGTAAAGAATTAGAAATTATAGTAGAAGGTTTTGATGGTCGATATTTTTATGGAAGAAGTTGGAGAGAAGCTCCAGAAGTAGATGGTCTTATTTATATTGTAGGGACAGAAAAAAGGACGATTAAAATAGGCGAAAAAGTAAGGGTTAAAATAAGAAAATATAAATCTTATGATTTATTAGGAGAAATATTATGAATATTCCTAATTTTCTTACTATTTTCCGTATTTTCCTAACCTTTCCTATCCTTTTACTTTTACCAAAGAGTCCTTCTTTTTCTTTTACTTTATTCTTATTAGCTATTTTGACTGATTATCTGGATGGAGAAATTGCTCGAAGATATAACAAAATTTCCAATTTGGGTAAATTTTTGGATCCTTTAGCTGATAAGATATTGGTTATAAGTGTTTTAATATATTTTGTTAGTATGAATTTGATGTCGCCTTGGATTGTAATATTTATTCTTTTCCGAGAATTTATGGTTACGGGATTGAGAATGGCATTATTACAAAAAAATATAATTCTCCCTGCCTTAAAATCAGGCAAGATAAAAACTTTTTTTCAAGATATGGCTATATTTTTTTATATTCTAAACCTACCATTAAAAGAATATTTAATCGGAGTTGCTTTAATTTTAACTTTATATTCTGGAGTCTATTATTTTTACAAATATGGCAAAGAAATCTTCTAAGGATATAAATTATAAAAGATTATTTATAGCTGTAGATTTTCCTGAAGAAATAAAAGAAAAGATTTTTGTTTTTCAAAAAAATGTAAAAAATTCTATAATTGGCAATGTAAAATGGGTTGAGAAAGAGAATTTTCATCTTACATTAAGGTTCATTGGAGAAGTTCCAGAAAGATATGTGGATGAAATTAAAGAGATTTTGGATGAAGTAAGTCAATATGTAGAGTCTTTTCCTATAACTCTGGAGGGTTTTGGAGGATTTCCATCCCTTAGTTCTCCAAGAGTATTATGGATAGGAATTAAAGATGGATTAAACGATTTGGAAAAAATCTTTGATCTTATTGAACGACGTTTGGTAAAAAAGGGAATACCAAAGGAGAAAAAGCCTTTTTCTCCTCATCTAACTCTTGGAAGGGTTAAAGAAAATATTAAAATTTTACAAGATTTTGATTTTAAGAAAGAAGAGATTTTAATTGAAGAAATAATACTTTTTGAAAGTATTCTTACTCCTCAAGGACCCATTTATAAACCAATTTATAAAGTATCCCTTAAAAAACATACATAGACTGAAAAAAATCTTAAAATAATGCAAAAAATAGAATAATGAAGAATAAATTTTTAAAAAACTCCTATTTTTAGCTATTTTACGCTGAAAATCTCTTGATAAATCGTGGTGTTAGTGATAAAATTGCTTTCGTAAAATTCTTAAGAAAGGAGGCGGGACCGAAGTGAATATCACTGGGAAATCCTTAGGAAGACATATTTTAGCTGAGATGTACAATTGCAACCGTGAGATATTAAATGATGTGGAAAAAATTAAGGAAATAATGGTAAATGCAGCTATTGTTGCTGGAGCAGAGGTGGTTGAGGTTGTATTTCACAAATTTAGTCCATATGGTGTAAGTGGAGTAGTAGTTATATCTGAATCTCATCTTGCTATACATACATGGCCAGAATATGGGTTTGCTGCTTGCGATCTTTTTACTTGTGGGGATCACGTTAATCCATGGAAAGCTTTTGAATATTTAAACAATTATTTGCAAGCAGAACAAGTAATAACTTTTGAGGCTAAGCGTGGTATTCTTCCTATAGAGGCAGGGAATTTTAATTATAAGCCTAAGGAGGAGAAGGAAGAAGAAAAAGAGACTGTAGGTTGACTGGTAAAAAATAATATTGGAAAGGTGGACAATATATGGATGCTTATTGGATAATTGAAAAGAATCATCCCAGTGAGATTCACTGGCATGGGGTGAATAGGTTTTATTATACAGGACAATCACCTTTTCAAAAGATTGAGATAATAGAAAGTAGTTTTTATGGAAAGTGTTTAGTTTTGGATGGAAGAATTCAGTCCAGTGAAAAGGATGAGTTTATATATCATGAGGCAATAGTACATCCTGCCCTTGTTTTAAATCCATCCAGTGAAAAGAAAGTGTTGATTATGGGTGGAGCTGAAGGTGCCACTCTGCGTGAAGTCTTAAGGCATAAGGATGTAAAGGAAGCGGTAATGGTGGATATAGATGGAGAAGTGGTTAGGGTTTCAAAAGAGTTTTTGCCAGAGTGGCATCAAGGTTCTTTTGAAGACCATAGAACAAAGCTTATTATAGACGATGCAAGAGCATACTTAGAAAGGACAGAGGATAAATTTGATGTAATTATTAGTGATTTATCAGAACCTATGGAGGGAAGTCCAGCAGTTAAATTATTTACTTATGAGTTTTATAATATTGTAAAACAACATCTAAAGGAAGATGGAATTTTTGTTATGCAAGCAGGTACTACTCATCATTTGAAAATATTTTTCCATGCAGTTATGAATTCAACATTAAGGGCTGTTTTTAAAAAGGTTAGATCTTACCAAGCTTATGTACCT
>JAPYWU010000039.1 GCA_028276205.1 Dictyoglomaceae bacterium
TATAGGGAAAATTTTCTTTATTATATGGTTCTATTTCTAACTCTTTTTCCTTTTCTTTATGTTTAATTTTTATTTTTACTTTTTCTTTATCTCTATGATCGCTATAATAACCTGCAATTTTTCCTGCCATTTCAAGAATTTTTTCATTCTCTATATTCTGTGGTATTAATAGTATGGGGGATGGTTCTTCTGCTTTTATAATTATATCTTCAGGCTTTGATAATTCTAATAATTTTTCATTTTCTTCTTTATTTCTCCCTACAATGATTTTTACTCCATCAATTCTAAAGTGTCTGCCTAATTTTAAAAGCTCTAAATCTCTTTTAGAGATGAGTTTTTGATGTTCTATAAGATCTTTGAGTCTCCTTGAGAAATTAGGTTCTGTGAGAAGGCAACCTCCCGCAGGAGTTGGAATTTCTTTTAATCCTATCTTTTTGGCAAGATCAAGTTGTATTTTTCTTGATCTACCCTTTATATCTAACAATTTATTACGATCTATTAATCCTTCTCTTTCAGGTTTTGTTGGAGGAAGTAGTTTAGCTGATAATGGTCTAAGTAATATGTCTTCTGTATCAGAATATTTTTCTACTATTTTTAAGGATTGTTTATTTTGAGACATAGGTCTTTCTCCTAAAACTTCACCTGTCACAATAAAATCAGCATTATATTTTTTAAGTAGTTCTTTTGCCTTTTTTATCATGAAAGCATGACAATCAATACAAGGATTCATATTTTTTCCATAGCCATATCTTGGGTTTAATAAAATAGGTATAAATTCATCAGTTACGTCAATAATTTCTAAAGGTATATTGAGAAATTCGACAGCTTTTTTGGCTTTTTCGGTATAAAAAAAGGGGGTAGAAAAAGATATTCCAATTACTTCTACCCCCTGTTGAAGGATAAGCCATGTTGCTAATATACTATCTAATCCACCTGATAGAAGAGATATGGCTCTTTTTTTCATAGATTTTCTACAACTTCTTTATCTAATCTCTTTATTACTTCTAATATAAGTCTTTTTGCATTCAGGAAATCTTGAATATTTATTATGCTTGTATGGGAATGAATATATCTTGCTGGAACACCAATTACTATGGAAGGTACACCTTTGGCATGAATATGTATTCTTCCTCCGTCGGTACCACCTCTTTCTAAGGCTGAAAATTGGATTGGGATATTTAACTTTTCTGCGGTTTCAATAAAAAGTCTTCTTAGATTAACATTAGGAATCATGGTAGCATCATAAAGTATTATGGAGGGTCCTATTCCTAAAAATACCTTTTTTTCCTCTTCTATACCTGGCATATCAGTAGCTATATCAGATTCTAAAACTATGGCAACGTCAGGATTTACCACATAAGAAGAAGTTACTGCTCCTCTAAGACCAACTTCTTCTTGTACTGTAGCTGCACCAAATACTGTATTAGGATGATTTATATTTTTTAATTCTTTAAGAATTTCTATCATTAATGCACAACCAACTCTATCATCCCATGCTTTAGCAATAAGCATATCAGGATTGTTCATAATAGTAAAATCACTTTTTGGGGTTATAGGATCTCCTGGTCTTATACCCATATTTAAAGCTTCTTCTTCACTCTTTGCCCCCACATCTATATACATATCTTTCTTTTCTAAAACTTTTTTTCTTTCTTCCTCGGTAAGAATATGAGGTGGTTTTGATCCAATTACTCCAATAACAGGTCCTTTTTGGGTGTGTATAACTACTCTTTGAGAAAGTAATACCTGATCCCACCAGCCACCAAGAGGTAAGAATTTTATATATCCATTTGTAGTAATACTCTTTACCATAAAACCAATTTCATCCATATGAGCGGAAAGCATAACCTTGGGATAGGAATTTTGTCCCTCTTTCTTAAAGATAAGACTTCCTAAGCGATCTTCTTCTAAACTTGCATAATCTCTAAGATATTTTTTAATTACCTCTCTTATTTCCTTTTCATATCCTGAAACCCCACTGGCTTCTGTGATCTCTTTTAACATTTGTAATAACTCATTCACTTTTCTTTAAACCTCCTTTTTCTAAGATTTCAACATCGTATCCTATTCTTCTTATTTTATCAAAAATTCTTCTAATTTGGTCGGGATTTTTTGTCTCTAAGGTAAATTCTACAGTACTTTCTATTTTAGGGAATAAAGGTAAGGATGGATCTTGATGAATTGTTATTATATTTGCTTTTTCTTCTGATATTACATTTATCACCTTTGAAAGGTGTCCTGGTAAATCAGGCACTTTTACTATCATATGTACCAGTCTTCCAGTTTCAATAAGTCCGTATTCAATTATTTTTGAGAGGAGGGTTACGTCAATATTTCCTCCACTTAATATGAGCACTATTTTCTTTTCAGGAATAAAACTTCCATGTTCTAATAAAACAGCAAGAGTGGTAGCTCCAGCTCCTTCAACCAGCGTTTTTGCTCTTTCCAGAAAGAGTAATATGGCTTGAGCAATTTTTTCTTCATCAACAACAAAGACATCATCTAAATATTTCTCCAATATGGAATAAGTAATTTCACCTGTTTTTTTGACTGCTATTCCTTCTGCTATAGTTTGAGAGGGTTTATTTTTTACTTTTGTATTTTTGAATTTCTCATAAAAATAAGGAAAAGCTACTGATTGTACTCCATAAACTTTTATTTTTGGATTTTTTTCTTTTATAGCTATGCAAATACCTGCGGAAAGACCTCCTCCCCCAACTGGTACTATTACTGCGTCTATATCTTCAAGATCTTCTAAAACTTCTAAGCCAATAGTTCCTTGTCCTGCTATTATTCTTTCATCATCAAAGGCTGGAATAAATTCCATTTTTTCATCTTCTGCAATGCTTTTTGCATAGGAATAAGACTCATCATATATTTTTCCATGAAGAATAACATAAGCCCCATAGCTTTTTGTGGCTACAATTTTAATTAATGGGGTATTTTCAGGCATGACAATAATAGTTTTAAAATTAAAAAGTTTTCCAGCATATGCTACTCCCTGAGCATGATTTCCAGCGGAAGCAGTAACAATACCGTTTATTTCTTTATCTTTTAATTGGGATATGTAGTTCATTGCTCCTCTTATTTTAAAAGAACCTGTTTTTTGAAGATTTTCAAACTTCAAGTAGATATCTTTACCTGTAAGATCACTGAAACTTTGTGAATAGGTTAGGGGAGTCTTATGGATATAAGGTGAAATCCTCATCCTTGAGGTTTCTATATCTTTTAACCCTATCATTTAAAACACTCCTTTATCTTAAGATTTTGATTCCCTTTTCTGCTGAATCTATTAATTTTATTTTATATCCTTTTTCTATATATTTATTTAGTCTTTCTAAGATTTTTTTTGCCTCTTCTTTATCTCTTAATATAGCAAAAATGGTTGAACCTGAACCTGTCATGGAAACATAATCAGTAACTTCCTCTATTTCTTTCTTAATCGTAGCAAGTTCTGGATGCATGGTAAAGGCTATTTTTTCTAAAAAGTTATATGGTTTAATGAAAAATCCATTGTTATATTCCAAAATTTTTTCTTCAAAATCTACATGTTTTCCTAATAGATCTTTAGGAATTTTTGAGTATACCTCTTTAGTGCTTATTCCAAAAGGAGGAAAAATTAAAAGGAATTTTAATCTTTGATGTTTAATTTTTTTTATTATTTCGCCTCTTCCCTCAGCAACAGAAGATCCCCCATAAAAGAAGAAAGGTATATCAGATCCCAAAAGTTTTCCAATATTTACCATTTCCTCTAAGGAAAGATGTGCCTTAGTAAGAATATTTAATCCATATATTATACCTGCTGCATTAGAGCTTCCACCGCCAAGTCCTGCTTCTTTTGGTATTCTTTTATGAAGAAAGATTTTACATCCAACCTTTATTCCTGTCTCTTTTATAAAGGCTTTATAACCCTTATATATTAAATTTTCTTTTGGGGGTATATGGAGGTTAGTTTCCAAAATGAAATAGGGATATGAAATCAAACTAATACTCATAAAATCGCTTAGATTTATGTTATGTAGAAGTATTTTAACATTATGATATCCATCGGGCCTTTTATTAATTACATCAAGAAGAAGGGTAAGCTTAGCGTAAGTTAATAGTTTAATATTCATAATTTTTCACCCTATTTGCAAGTTCAATAAATATTTCTGGAGGTATCTCTTCCGCTCTTGCTTTTAAATCTATGTTTAAATCTTTAAATAAAACCTCCCATTTAATTTGGGGTAAATTTCTTTGTAGATTGTTGATAAGATATTTTCTTCTTTGGGCAAAACTTATCCTTAATATTTTATAAAAAAGATCTTTATCTAAAATATTATAAGATGTAGGAGAATATGTGAGTTTTATGACTACCGATTCAACTTCTGGGGGTGGAAAGAATGAATCAGGTGAGACTTTTGTTATCAATTCATATTTGTAATTTAAATTTAAAAGAATAGATAAAGGACTATATTTTTTAGAACCTGGTTTTGAGGTTATTCTTTCGAACATTTCCTTTTGAAGCATGAGTAGCATTATCTGGGCATAAGGTCCTTTTTTTAAGTATTCTCCTAAAAAAGATCCTGAAATATAATAGGGTAGGTTTCCAGTTAGTTTATATGGTTGAGTTATAATATTTCTAAGATCTAATTTTAACACATCTTCAAAAATAAGTTTGACGTTATAATCTTTTAAAATTTCCTCAAGTATGGGTTTAAATCTTTTATCCACTTCAATTCCAATGACTTCTTTTGCTCTTTTTGCAAGTTCTAAAGTAAGAGTACCTACTCCACATCCTATCTCTAAAATGGTATCTTCATTTGTTATGTCTAATTGATCTATTATTTTTTTTAATACATGAGGGTTTATAAGAAAATTTTGACCAAGACTTTTTTTTAAGAATATATTGTGTTTCTTTAATAATGATAATAAAGTAGTTTTATTTGTTAATTCCATTAAGATATTCTTTTCAAAAGGTATATTTTAATTTTTCTTCTTCCAAAATTGGCAACTTCTCTAACTGTTGGATAACAAAGATCCACTTTCCAACCTTTTATTAAGCCTCCTGTATCACCTGCGATGGCAAATCCATAATTAGGAATATAAAAAGTACTTTTTAAAGGAATGTATCTTGGGTCTACTGCTATTATTCCTTTTATGGCCTTCCATCCAAGAGCAGTTATATTATTTCCATCTCCTCCTGTCCAAGGTTCATAAGCTGTAGCAGTTACGGTAATTGGTTTTACTACCTCATATTCTGCTGATTTTAGATTTAAATATTTAAGTACTGGTGAGATTACATTTATTACTTTAGGATTCATTTTTTGGATTTCTTTTGAGGATAGTTTTACTTCTTCTGAAAGTTTACCATTAATATATTTTCTTTTATATGTTTCTTGGATTTTTCCAATCTTTCCTGCTTGAATTATTTCTTCTTTATAAATGTTTCCAGCTTTAACTTTTAAGATTATCTTGGGTTCTATGATTCTAATTTTTTGGATTGTTTCTTCTTTTACTCTTGTGATGCGAATTTCCTTTATCCTTGCTGTAAGAGGAGTACGAGCGGGTGGACTAACAATATCATATTTTGATACTTTAATGTTTTTTTCCTCTAAAACTTCCCAAACAAATCCAGCATTTGTTCTTACTTTTATAGGTCTTTTATTTCCATCAACAATAATTATTTCTTTTATAGGTCTTAAATGCAGATTTGTATTCCAAAGATTAGTTTCTATAATTCTTGCGGTTGTTATAACTACGAGGCTTCCTAAAAATACAGTTATGGTAATTATTTTTCTTTTCATTCTCTTTTGATCCTCCTAAAAAAGTGTTTTCCAACCCTTAAGATAAAGGGTTTATCAATTTCTATATCCATATTTATATCTTCAATTCTTGAACCATTAATTTCTACAGCACCTTGAGATATCAGTCTTTTTGCCTCACTATTACTTTTTGCTGCACCTACTAAGGTAAGTAATTTTACTATCCAGATTTTAGGTTCATTAATTATTACTTCCTGTACTTCTTCAGGGAGTTCTTTATTACGGAATATTCTATTAAATTCTTCTTCTGCTCTTATGCTTGCTTCTTCTCCATGATAAATTTTTACAATTTCTTTTGCTAATCTTGCTTTTGCATCTCTTGGATTTAGTATTCCTTCTTTCATTTTTCTTTCTATTTCCCTTATCTCTTCCTTAGGTAGCTCTGTAGCAAGTTCAAAATATCTTATTATTAATTCGTCAGGTATTGACATTACCTTTCCATACATCTGATTTGGAGGCTCTGTAAGACCTATATAATTCCCAAGACTCTTACTCATTTTCTGCTTGCCATCTAAACCCTCTAATATAGGCATAAGCATTGCCACCTGAGGCTCTAAGCCATACTCTCTTTGTATTTCTCTTCCTACTATTAGATTAAATTTCTGGTCTGTTCCTCCCAATTCTATATCTGCTTTTATAGCCACAGAATCATAGGCTTGAAGTAGAGGATACATAATCTCATGTAAAAATATGGGTCTTTGTTCTTTGAATCTTTGAGCAAAATCGTCTCTTTCTAACATTCTGGCAAGGGTATATTTAGATGTAAGGACTAAAACATCTTCTAACTTCATTTTTCCAAACCATTCTTCTTGGTACCTTATTTCAGCTCTTGATATATCTAGAATTTTTCCAACCTGCTCTTGGTAAGTTAAAGCATTTTTCTTCACTTGTTCAGGGGTTAAAGGTTTTCTTGTTTCTGATCTTCCTGATGGGTCACCTATTCTTGCAGTAAAATCACCAATGATAAATACAACCTGATGTCCCAGATCTTGAAATTGTTTCAATTTTCTAAGCACCACAGCATGTCCTAAATGGAGATCTGGAGCGGATGGGTCTGCTCCAAGTTTGACCCTTAAAGGTCTATTTTCTTCTCTTGCTTTCTTTAGTTTTTCTTCTAATCCATTTTCAGGTATTATTTCAACTACATTAGAGGTTAATATCTCTAATTCTTCCTCTATACTTAATCTTTTCATTTTAATACCCCTTTACTCAAAATATTTTTTTAATTGAGGACTTTTAAGTATATATAAGACAATTGGAAGCCCTATTATATAAGTAGCTATAGCTTCACCAATTCCTATATAAAAAACATTCAAAAGATATGGAAGGTCAAAGAATAGATGAAGATAAAGGCTAACGCCAAAAGCATTTACTAAAATTGGTGGTAAAGGAGCAAGATATACATTGGGCATCTTTCTTGTTAAATATGCAGCTATTAGGGTACACAAACTGCCAAAGATCATGTCTATCCAACCAATGGGACTAAAGATATTAGCCATAAAACATCCTAAAAATAGTCCTGGAACTGCAAGAGGATCTAAAAAAGGAAATAAAGTTAAGAATTCAGAAATTCTAACTTGGATAGGTCCATAGCTAATAGGATAAAGTACCATTGTTAAAACACTGTATATAACTGCATAAAAAGCAATTCTTGTAATTTTTTTTGTGTTCATAGAAATATACCCACCTTAAAGACCTAAATCGTTAGATACAGCTTTCATCGCTTCTAAGCCTAAGGATATAAATTCCTCTAAGGATAATCCTATTTCTTCACATGATTTTATTTGTTCTCTGTTTGCTCCTCTTGCAAAACTTTTTTCTTTAAATCTATTTAGAATAAAGTTTGTATCCAATGGTGCAAGTTTTTTTTCAGGATGTATGAGAGCGGAAGCTACAATTAGACCTGTTAATGGATCTACAGCATATAATGATTTGGCTAAAAGGGTTTCTCTTGGTAAACCATGTATTTCATTGTGAGCCTTAATAGCATCAATAACATCTGAAGGTAGAGATATGTCTTTTAAAAGTTCTTCTGCTAATAAACTATGTTTTTCAGGTTCTTTTTCTGTTAATTCATAATCAATGTCATGTAAAAGTCCTGTAATTCCCCATTTCTCTTCATCTTCTCCAAATTTTCTTGCCAAAGCTCTCATTATAGCTTCAGTTGCTATCATATGCTTTATCAGATTTTTATTTTTTACATATATTGTTAATTTATTAAAAGCTTCTTCTCTTGATATCATCTATGAACCTCCCTTAAAAGATGTTAGTATGGAAGGACCCAAACTTCAGTACTTGTTGGTAATTTATCCTTTGTAACTTCTATCTCTTTTTCATGGAATTTTTTGATTGGATATTTTATCTTATTTAAGAACTCATCAACTTTAGCAAGGTCAAATTTAAGATGAGGTGTCTTATAATGCATAGGTATTACGATTTTAGGCTTTATTATCTCTATGGTCTGTATAGCTTTATCAGCATCAATAGTAAAGACTCCACCTACTGGTATACAAAGTATATCCACATCTCCAATTTTCTCTTTATGTTCATTAGTTAAAGGATGTCCTAAATCACCTAAGTGAAGTATCCTTATTCCATCTGTTTCTATCAAATAAATTGTATTGATACCTCTTTTTTGTCCTTTTTCTTCATCATGATATGTATTAAAACCTTTGATCTTAACATTATGGATAGTAGTTTCTCCTTCTCCTTCTACAACAATAGGATTCCCTTTTAATAGATGTACTGCATTGTGATCAAAATGAGAATGACTGACTGTTACAATATCTACCTCTTCCTTAGGAATCTCATATCCCACAGAAGTATCAAAAGGATCAGTAAGGATTTTCTTTCCTTCTGAATTTGAGAATACAAAACATGAATGTCCGTACCATCTTATCTTCATAGGTTTCACCCCCTACATTTTTTCTGGAGCTGAAACACCTAATATATTTAAAGCATCTTTTATTATTATTCTAATACAATCAATTAGGGCTAATCTTGCTAAGGCAAGACTTTTATCTTCTACTAATACCTTATAGGAATCATAATAGCCATGGAAGAGAGAGCTTAAATTAAGAAGATAAAATGGTAATTGGTGAATTTCCAATGTTCTTGTTATATCTTCTAATTTTTCAGGATATCTTAAAAGAGTGAGTATAAGCTCTTTCTCTTTTTCTTCCTTTAACAAGGATAGATCTGCATTATCAAGTTCTGATAGGTTATAACCCTGAGATTCAGCATTTTTCAAAATACTACAACATCTTGCATGGGCATATTGTACATAATATACAGGATTTTCTAAGGATTGCTTTTTAGCAAGTTCCAAATCAAAATCTAATTGACTTTCAGGACTTCTTAAAAGGAAGAAAAATCTTATAGGATCTCTTCCAACTTCCTCTTGAACTTCGTCAAGAGTTACAAAGTCACCTGTTCTTTTTGACATTTTTATTTCTTCATTTCCTTTCATGAGTTTGACTACTTGTACTAAGATGATCTCTAAAATATCTTTTGAATATCCTAAGGCTTGTATGGCTCCTTTAAGCCTTGTTACGTGACCATGATGGTCTGCTCCCCAAACATCTATTATCCAGTCAAAGCCTCGTTCAATTTTATTTAAGTGATAAGCTATATCCGCAAGAAAATAAGTGGGTTTTCCATCACTTTTTACTAAGACTCTATCTTTCTCATCTCCAAATTTTGTAGATGCAAACCATATAGCCCCATCTTTATAATAAGAAAAACCCCTTTTTTCAAGAATATCAAGTACTTCTTTAATTTTTCCGCTTTCATGAAGGGTCTTTTCGCTAAACCATACATCATATTCAACTCCAAAATTTAATAAGGTTTTCCTTATATTCTCTAACATTCTTTTTAGTGCATAATTTTTAAAGAATTCTTTCTTTTCATTATCAGATAGTTTTTCTATTTCTTCCTTTTGATTTAGAAGTTCTTTTGCTAAATCAATAAGATATGTTCCATGATATCCTTCTTCTGGTATCTCATACTCCTTACCTTGAAGTTGCATATATCGGGCATATAAAGATTCTCCTAAAAGATCAATTTGTGTACCTGCATCATTTATATAAAATTCCTTTTCTGTGTTCCAACCTATTCTTCTAAATAGATTGGCTAATGAATCGCCAATGGTTACCCCTCTTGCATGGGCAATATGCATAGGTCCTGTGGGATTTAT
>JAPYWU010000040.1 GCA_028276205.1 Dictyoglomaceae bacterium
TTTTTAATGCATCTTTAGTTTCCCAGTAAGAAGCACCATATCCTAAACATATATCAAGAGGCATTATAATATCTGAACCTAAAGCCTTCTGTATATCCATAACAAGCTCCGGAGTAAAAAAATATTGAGTACCATCAATGTGAGAATTAAAATAAACACCTTCTTCGTCAATTTTCCTTAGCCTAGCAAGACTAAAAACTTGATAACCCCCACTATCAGTTAATATAGGCCTATCCCATCCCATAAAACTATGAAGGCCTCCAGCTTTTTCTATCAATTCATGACCAGGTCTTAAAAATAAATGATAAGTATTAGCAAGAATTATCTCAGCTCCTACCTCTTTTACTTCTTCTGGAGTAACAGTTTTTACAGCTCCTTGTGTGCCTACAGGCATAAAAACAGGAGTATAAATCTCTCCTCGGTAGGTTCTTATCTTTCCTAATCTTGCTTTTGTTATGTGATCATCTAATAGCTTCTCAAAAATCATATTTATAGCTCCTAATATATAAACATGGCATCTCCAAAACTATAAAATCTTAATCTCTCTTCTATAGCCTTCTGATATGCCTTTTTCATAAGATCATATCCCATAAATGCTGCCACAAGCATAAGAAGGGTTGATTTTGGAAGATGAAAATTAGTTATAAGTCCATCAAGAATTTTAAATTCAAAACCAGGATATATAAACAAGGAAACCAAACCTTTACCAGGTTCTACTTTTCCAGATCTTCCTTGAGCTTCAAGAACTCTTGTAACTGTAGTACCAACAGCAATGACTTTTCTTCCTTCCTCCTTGGCTTTATTTATTTTACATGCTACATCCTCTGATACCTCAAAATACTCAGGCTCTAATTTATGTTTGGTAATATCTTCAACCACTACAGGTTTAAAGGTTCCAAGCCCTACATGAAGAGTAACATATAATATTTCTACTCCCATCTTTTTCAAATTTTCTAAAAGTTCAGGAGTAAAATGCAAACCAGCAGTAGGAGCTGCAACAGCTCCCTCTTTTTCAGCATAAACAGTCTGATAACGATTTGGATCTTTAAGAGGCTTTTTAATATAGGGGGGTAAAGGTATTTCTCCGATCTCTGGAAGAATACTTTCTATATTCTCTTGAGAAAATCTTAAAACAAAAATTCCTTCCATACTTCTATCAATTACCTCAGCCCAAATATCCTTTTCAAAAAATATCTTTGAGCCAATTTTTGCTCTTTTTCCAGGTTTTATTAAAGCCTCATATTCCCCTTCAGCTATCATCTTTAAAAGGAGTACCTCAATCTTTGCACCAGTTTCTTTTTTTCCATATATCCTTGCAGGAATTACCTTCGTATTATTGAGTACTAACACATCTCCTTTTTTTAAAAACATCTTTATATCTCTGAAAATATGGATAGAGATATCACCTGTACTTCTATTTACCAACATAAGTTTAGAAGAATCCCTTGGCTCTACTGGTTCTTGAGCAATAAGCTCTTCTGGAAGATAGTAATCATAATCTGATAATTTCAATACCATTTAACAACATCCACTCCTTGATAATAGTATTTTAAAATTTCTCTATAATTATAACCTTTTTCTGCTAAAAATTTTGCACCTTTCTGAGAAAGTCCTACTCCATGTCCATTTCCTCTACCCACAATTAATATTTGCCCACCACTATTCAAAGAAAAATTAAATAAGGTACTTGGTAGGTTAAACAAAGATCTAAATGTTGTACCTTTAACATAATATACACCGTAGTCATCTTTAAAAATTATATTATATACTCTATCTGATGGTGTTTTCTCTACTTCTATAGAAAATTCATTACCTAAAGGAATTCCTAAAGATCTTATTTTAACTAAAAGATCCCCTAAAGTTATCTCTCTTGTCCATGTATCTAATAAAAGCTCATCCACGTCTTTAACACTTTGTAAATATGGTAAATCTTGTCCCCAAACATACTTACAAGCTTCAGTATAACCACCAGATGATGAATGAAAAAAAGCTTTTATAGGACTACCATTATATACAATTACCTCTCCCTTAGTATCCATTACTGCTTTTGTAGATCTTTCATTCTCTTTTTTCATACCTTTATAGACTTGACAGTGAGTAGTATTGCAAAGATCAAATTCTCCATGTTTACCTTTGTTAACTAATGCATAAGTTCTGGAAGCAACTGCTTGAGCTTTTAAAGCTTCAAGAGGATAATAAGCAGGCATTTCTGATGGCACTACTGACAACAAATAATCTTCCATATTTATTACATTTATTAACCATCCACTTTTGGATATCTCCATATATCCACGATAAAAATTGTTGTTATAGTTTAAATAATATCCATCTGGATAGATTTTAATCGGCAAAGTAGTAGTAAGAATTCCATTCTCCGCTTCTATAACAGCACTGCCATCTTTAACTCTAATCTTTATAATCCCTTTACCTTCAACCTTAATATTAAGATAATCTGTAATAATCTCTCCTATATTTGAAAAGAAAACCTCACCATCAATTTTTTCAATACCAATTCTTAAGGTTGGGATCTCTTGAGAATAAGATAAACTAAAAAGGGAAAAAGAAAAAAGAATAAACAATAATAAAAGTTTCCTCATAGTACATTACTTTTTTAGTCTTAATATTATGTTAATGATTATAGTAAGGATAAGACTCAAAATAATAGAAGTGGTTAATGGAAAATAAAAAACGAAGTTCTTCTTCTCTATTCTAATATCTCCTGGAAGTTTACCCAATAAAGGAATTTTATCTATAAAGAGAAAGATTAATCCTAAAATTATAAGTAAAATTCCAAAAAAAATAAGAACTTTACCCATAAAATCCATACTCACATACCCCCTATAATCTTTTGAAATTTATGCATTGTTTTAAAAGTAACCTCGTTTCTTGTAATAAGCTCACCATCAAAACTAATTATAAGTTCACTCTCCGATTTTATTGTTACCTCTCTACTTCTATAAAATTTTACATGAGGATTAATAGTATGTTTTCCTATATATACAAGAGGAAAAGTAGCAATCAATTCCACAGGATGTATCTTTTGAGCAATAGCTATATCAAAAAACCCATCATCCATTTTAGAATTAGGAAGTAATTTCATACCTCCACCGTAATACATGGTATTTCCTAAAGCCACCAACGTAATCCTTCCCTTCCAAGTTACAGAATCAAAAAGAATCTCACATTCTGGATATTTGAAACTTTTTAAAGTAGTGAAAACAGAAATAATATATCCTTTGAATCCTGTTAAATTCAGCTTATTTGAATTATAATTTACATCTCCCACGAAACCTGTTCCTGCTATACCTACAAAATATCTTCCATCTAATACTCCAATATCCACCTCTCTTATATTCTGGGATTTCAAAAGTTTTACAGATTTTTCTATATTTCTCGGTATACCATAGGATATAGCTATATCATTACCTCTTCCAAGAGGAATTATTCCTAAGATTCCTCTACCTTTAAGCCCGTTAACCACCTCATTTATAGTACCATCTCCTCCAGCTGCAACCACCACATCTGCCCCTCTATCCAATGCCTTCTCCACCTGTTCAAAAGTCTTCTTACCACCAATAGTATATTCTATAGAATAATCCAATTTTTCTCTATCTAAAATTTCTATAAGTTTTGGATACATTTTTTCAGCCTTACCTCTATTAGAAGTGGGATTAAATAAAATATGATATTTCATTTCTTTCCTCCCTTCCAATATCTATCCTTTTCACTGTATATACATCCGCAATATTTCTGTCTATAAAGACCATACTCCTTGGAAAGATTAACTCCTTCTCTATATCCCACTCTAAAATCTCTATAATAAAATTCTAAACCAAATTCTTTTGCTAAAAGATAACCTATATCCTTTATTAAATCATGTTTTTGATAAGGGCTTACCAATAAAGTAGTAGAAAAGAGTTTATATCCAAGTTCTTTTGCTTTTTGAGCTGTCTTTTTAAGTCTCATATAATAACAAACAGGGCATCTATTATCTTCTCTATAAACTACTTGCCTTATAAATTCTTCTAAAGCATAATCATCTTCATATACTACTTGTAAATTCTGACTCTCTGCAAAAGATTTAAGAGTAGAAAGTCTAAGAGAATATTCGGTATAAGGATGAATATTAGGATTATACCAAAAACCAGTAATCTCATAATCCTCTTCTCTAAGAACCTTCAAAGGGTAAGTAAGACAAGGGGCGCAACATATATGTAGAAATATTTTTTTATCATCCATTAGAGCACCTCATTAAATGAGAAAGTCCAAGAGGAGTTATTATTCTTCCTCTTGGTGTTCTTTGAATAAAACCTATTCTTAAAAGGTATGGTTCATAAACCACCTCTATAGTTTCGGGAGACTCGTTAAGAACAGCAGCTAAGGTTTTGATACCCACAGGCCCCCCAGAAAACTTATCTCTAAGAGTAAATAGAATCTTTCTATCTAAATCATCTAAGCCTTTATCATCTATTCCCATAAGGTCAAGAATTTTTTTCACCTCTTCTTTATCTATAATTTCCATTTCCTCCACTTCTATATAATCTCTTATTCTTTTTAAAAGACGATTTGCAATTCTTGGTACTCCTCTTGATCTTTTAGCAACCTCATGTACACCATCCTCAGAAAGCTCTATACCAAGTAATTTTTGAGATCTCTTTATAATTTCTACCATTTCCTCATGAGAATAAAAATCAAGAGATGCAATAAAACCAAAGCGATCCCTTAAAGGATTACTAAGAAGTGCAGGTCTTGTAGTAGCACCCACCAAAGTAAAAGGAGGAAGCTTAAAATTAAGTACTCTTGCTCCAGGTCCCTTGCCAGCAATAAAACTTATACTTCTATCTTCCATGGCAGAATATAATATCTCTTCTAAAGATGAAGACAATCTATGGATTTCATCTATAAAAATAATTCCATTTTCTGGAGCATTTGTCAAAAGAGCTACAAGATCCCCTGTTTTTTGTAAAGAAGGAGCTGAAACAGCTTTTATTGAGACCTTTTGCTCCTCTGCTAAAATAAAAGCAAGGGTAGTTTTACCTACTCCAGGTGGACCCACAAAGAGTATATGATCTATAGGTTCTTTTCTTTTTTTGGCACCATTTATTATCAAACGAAGTCTCTCTTTTATCTTTTGTTGTCCAATGAATTCAGAAAGGTTTTTAGGCCTTAAAATATTATCTAAGAGAGGTTCTCTCTGAGTCAAAGAAGATGCTGGTATCTTTTTCATTTTCATAATTCCTTAGATAATCTTTGTAAAGCAAACTTAATAATCTCTTCTACATTTTCAAAATCTTTAAATTCTTTCCTAATCTCTTTCATAACTTCATCAACTTCTTCTTTACTATAACCTAAATTATATAAAGCTTTCCTTATAGTACCTTCTTCCTTTTTCTCCTTTGGTAATAACCCATTCTTTTCCAAGAATATTTTCTGAGCTACTTTTTTTCCAACTCCTGGAACTTTTAGTAGAGCATTAATATCTTCACTTTCTAAGATTTCTTTAAATTCCTCAGGAGAAAAATAATCTACAATCCTTAATGCTATTTTTTCCCCCACTCCTTTTATACGTTTAAGATCTTCAAATAGATCTCTTTTACTCTCATCCAAAAAACCAAAGATCTTAATCTCTTCCTTATCAATGCTTTCAGAAATATAAATCTTTACTTTTTGCCCTACATTATTACTTAAAAAACTCAAATCCTTCTCTCCACAAATAACCCTAAAACTAAAAAAATCCAAACTCACTATCACAAATTTATCATATATCTTATCTAATTTTCCTTCTATGAAATGAAAAAGTGACAATTAAATATTCTCCCCTCTGCTATAAATATATGCTAACGCAATAGCTAAAGCATCAGCAGTATCATCTGGTTTAGGAATATCCTTAAGATTTAAGATTTCCTTGACCATATACTGGATTTGATTTTTAGATGCCCTTCCATATCCAACAATTGATAGCTTAACCTCTAAAGGACTAAACATAAATATCTCTTTTTGATGTTGGTAAGCAGCAAGCAAAATTATACCTTGAGCTTGCCCAATGCTTATAGCGGTCTTTACATTTTTATTAAAAAATATATTCTCCATCACAACAATATCTGGATCATAACCCTCTAACAGAGCTGAAATTTGATCGTATAAATAATTTAATCTCCTTCCTAAACTCCAATTAGAAGGAGTTATTAGAGCACCATAATCAACAACCTTAATATGGTCTTCTTCTTTATTTAAAATGCCAAAACCAGTTATAGCTGTTCCAGGATCAACTCCTAAAACTTTCATTTAAGATAGAGCTTGCAAAATCTCATCAGGTATATCAAAATTAGCATAAGTCTTTTGTACGTCATCATGATCTTCAAGCTCTTCCATAAGCTTAAGCAATTTTTCTGCATCTGGTCCATCCACAGGAACTAAATTCTTTGGAACTTTTGTTACTTCAGCTTGAGTTATCACATATCCTTTTTCTTGTAATTTAGCCTTAACTTCAGAAAAGTTTTGGGGATCTGTTATTACTTCAACGCTATCACTACTTATTTGAACATCTTCTGCGCCGGCTTCTAAAGCATCATTAATCAATTGATCTTCATCCTTAACACTTTCTTTATCAATAAAAATACTACCTTTATCTTCAAAAATCCATGCTACACATCCTGCTTCTCCTAAACTTCCACCATGTTTTGTAAATATTCTTCTTATTTCTGATGCAGTTCTATTTTTATTGTCTGTAACTACCTCTACCATTATAGCTACACCGCCTGGACCATATCCTTCATAGGTAACCTCTTCATATGTTACACCAGGAATCTCTCCAGTACCTCTCTTTATAGCCCTTTCAATATTCTCCTTAGGCATATTAGCTTCTCTTGCTCTCTCAATTGCAGCTCTCAAACGAGGATTAGTCTCTGGATTTCCTCCGCCTTGTTTAGCTGCAATAATAATCTCTTTACTTAAAGCAGAAAAAAGTTTTCCCTTTTTAGCATCTGCTGCAGCTTTTCTGTGTTTAATATTTGCCCACTTAGAATGTCCTGACATATTTTTCGCCTCCTTGTTTAAAGACTTGAATATTAGTGTTTTCAATGGCATTCTACAATATTTTATAAAGTTTGACAAGAATCATAATTTTCGATAAACTTTCTTACCATGGATATAAAATTGATACTAACAGATATAGAAGGATGTATAACTAAAGATAAAGGATATCCTTTAGATTTAGACGGACTGAAATGGATTAGAGACCATCTCAAACTCCTTCCTCCCATATCTTTAAACACAGGGAGATCAAAACCATATATAGAAGCAATGCTTCAAGCTATCGGTCAGTTTGAGGATTCTATAGGAGAAAATGGATGTATCATTTATCTAATTGATAAAGATGATATAATTTTCCATCCCAAAATAAAAGAAGAATTTTTAAGAGAAAGAGAGGAGCTTAAGAAATTTTTAAAAGAAAAATTAAAAGGTTATGGACATATAGAGCCTGGTAAAGAAATATGTGTATCTATATTTCCAGAAAAAGATATTCCTGTGCCCGAATTAGCAAAGATATCACAAGAATTAATTCAAACAAATTTTCCAAACTTTCAATTAGTTTATTCCTCTGTAGCAGTAGATATCACTCCAAAAGGAATAGATAAGGGAGCAGGTATGGATCTGCTTTTGGAAATAAAGGGATTAGATTACGATGAAGTATTAGGTATTGGAGATAGTTTAGGAGATCTCCCCTTTTTAAGCAAATTAAAATATAAAGCAACACCATATAATGGACATCCACGATTAAAAGAAATAGCAAGTTATGTAGCAAAAGAAGAAAATATTTTAGGGGTAATAGAGATTTTTAAATACTTTTTCTTTTAAGAATTTCCATAAAAATATCTGGAAGAAAATCTATAATATCTGACGAAATCATACCATAATTTCCTCTATTTCTCTTCCAAATATTAACAGAAAACCCATGAATATAATTCCCTAATATACATGCATTACTCTCACTAAGGCCTTGTGCTAAAAGGCTTGCTAAAATACCAGTAAGAACATCACCAGATCCTGCAGTGGCAAGTAAAGAATCTGCAAAAGGATTTACATAAATCTGTCCCTCTTTAGTAAAGGTTAAAGAATAAGGACCCTTAAGTATCAAATTAATTTTATATTTTCTCACAAAATCTTCACCAATCAAGAATCTATTTTTCTGTATATAATCAATGGGAAGATTTAAAATTTTTGACATCTCTCCATAATGAGGTGTAATAATTATCTTCTTTCCTTTTATCTCTTCCAATATGTCCCTAATATATGATAAGGCATCAGCATCTACTACCATAGGAATATCTAATTTCTTTATAATTTCTTTAACAAAAAGCTTGGTATCTGAATGTAATCCGATACCAGGTCCTAAACCTATAGAATCAATCCCATAGCTATTTATAATATCAACAATATAATCCATATTTTCTGAAGAAATATATCCATCAATTTGTTTTAGAGGGATATATATTATTTCGGGGTATATAGCCCTATAAATCATATGAATACTTTCTGGTATAGCAAGATAGACCATACCCACTCCACTTCTTAAAGCGGATAACGCAGAAAGAATAGGAGCTCCTGTATACTTAAAAGATCCCCCAATGATTAAAACTTTCCCCTTTCTTCCCTTATGAGCCATTTTAGTATGTACAGGAATTAATTCTTGTACCATATTTTCATCCACAAGTTCCACATTACTTTTTACCAAAGAATCCAAAAATGCTTCTCCAAAATTTAACCTACCAACTACTAAATTTCCGATGAACTCCATAGCGGGATATTCAAAAAATCCCTTTTTGGGATAAAACATAGTTAAAGTGTATGAAGATTTTATAGCAGAACCCCTAATTTCACCAGTATCAGAATCAATTCCAGAAGGGACATCTATAGAGACTACAATTTTTTTTAATTCATTTATATATTCAAAAATATTTTTAAGATCATCTTCTATTTCTCTTTTTAATCCTATTCCAAAGATTCCATCAACAATAACATCAAACAATCTGAGATCTTTATAATTAGATTTTAAATCCAATATAGAAACATCATTTAAAAGGCTCAGCTGAATTTTTAAAAGATCTGATATTTTTTTATCCCAAAGATAGGAAAATACAAATATATTTTTCACACCATAATTCAGAAGGTGCCTAACTAAAGCAACGCCATCTCCACCATTATTCCCAGGGCCACAAAGAACCGCTACATTCTTGTCTTTTAAATCTGGTATATTCTCTTTTAAGAAATTAAAAATAAAAATTGAGGCATTCTCCATCAACATAAGAGTAGGAATCTTATATTGCTCTTCTAAAATTTTCTCCAAATTTCTTATATCTTCAGAATTTACAATTTTCATATTCTACTTCTCTAGAGTTATTATAACTCTGTTAGGTAAGCACACAATACTTTCTCCTGCTTTATTTATAAATCCTTGTTTTATACATATTTTATCAGGACAAGGCGATGATATCATATGTACTCCTCTTCCCTCTATATATTCAAATATACTATCCCCTAAGGGTCCTCTTACTTTATATTTATCACCACTTTTAAGTTTTGTTAGAGGTATCCTCAATATTTCTCTGTTTTCTACCTGTACAACTAAATATTTAGCTTCTCCCTTCGGTAGAAATAAATATATAATACTTATAATCGAAAAAATTAAAAAAATAAAAATTAAAAAGTTTACTTTTTTCATATTCACTGTAAGAATTATACCACATATAGTACTCCAGAAATTATATTTCTTTGATATAATTATTACTATGGTAAAGTTGAACAACTTTCAGAACAGAAATATTAAGCTACCACCACCTATTTGTAAAGGTCATTTATCTATTGAAGAAGCATTACTTTTAAGAAGATCGGTAAGAACATATAGAGATAGCCCTATTAATTTACAAAATTTATCCCAGATATTATGGTCTGCCCAAGGAATAACAGAAAAGAATTACAAATTTAGGAC
>JAPYWU010000041.1 GCA_028276205.1 Dictyoglomaceae bacterium
GAGAAATATTGTACTTAAAGGTTATGATGTCACAATAAAGGCTCTTGATAAGGTACAAAGTATGGAAGTATTTGAAGAGATAATACAAGATGGTTTTAATAAGGTTTTTCCTATAAAAATTGTGAGAGTTCCAGAAGGTGAAGTAGATGTGATAAATAATAAATTCTTCTATACTGTACCTAAGGTACCTCTATTTACCCAAGGATCCTTAGTAGAAGAAATGAAAAGGAGAGGTCTTGGTAGGCCATCTACTTATGCTACTATTGTGAGTAGACTTCTTGAGAGAGGATATGTCATTGAGAAGAACGGATATTTGATACCTACATCACTGGGTGAGAAGGTTTATAACTATCTTAATTCTAATGAAGATCGTTTTAGATTTGTTAAGGAAGATTTTACACGTGAGTTAGAAGGTTTAATGGATAAAGTAGAAAATGGAGAAGCAGATTATCAAGAGATACTAAAAAGTTTGAGAAATGAACTTAGAAAAAATTAGATTTTATTTAGCATTATTTTTAGGAAGACTTGTGTATTTTTTTATGAAAACCTTAGGATTGGATGCTACAACCTTTCCTGGTAAAGTAGCTTTAAAGATAGATCCCAAATTTTTAACAAAGATAAAAGATAGATTTAATAGGATTATTCTTGTTACAGGTACAAATGGTAAGACTACTACTAATAATCTTATTTTTCAGATAGTTACAAAATCAGGTTTTAAGGCTTTAGGAAATCTGGAGGGTGCAAATTTAAGAACTGGTATTGCTACTACTTTTATTAGAGATCCATCTTATTACGATTTTGGGGTTTTTGAAGTAGATGAGGGTATATTTCCTTTTGTTTTTAAAGATCTTAAACCCGATTATGTTGTTATTACTAATTTTTTTAGAGATCAATTGGATAGATATGGAGAGATCGATACTACCGTTGAGAAAATTAAAGGTAGTATAAAAGATAGTAGGAAACAGATATTAATACTCAATGCTGATGATCCTTTTGTTTCCAGATTTTCTGACCTTTCTAACAGAAAAATTTATTACGGTATAGGAAAGAAGATAAGAGAAAAGGATACAGAGGAAATAAAAGAGAGTATATATTGTCCTAAATGTGGAAAAAGACTTCATTATGAATTTTTTAATTATGCTCAGCTTGGTAGATACTTTTGTGAATGTGGCTTTAGAAATCCTGATTATGATTACTATATAATATCAGCAGAATATAAAGAAAATAAGTGGTTTATCCATATAAAAGATGGGGATGAAGACCTTTTTTTAACCTTTATATATCCTGGTGTTTATAATTTGTATAACGTGGTCTCTGCCTATTCTGTTGGTAGGGTTTTGGGTATAGATAAGGAAAGTTTAAAAGATATAATTTCTAATTTTTCTTTTAGATTAGGAAGACTGGAAAAATTTAACTATGAGGGATATGAGAGAATTCTTGTACTTGTAAAAAATCCTGCTGGTTATAATCAAGTGTTGGATACTATTAAAGATGATCCTAATGAAAAAGTACTTCTTTTAATATTAAACGATAATATTGCAGATGGTAGAGATGTATCCTGGATATGGGATGTGGATTTTGAGAAGATAAGAGAAGATAATATTTCCGCCATAATATGTTCAGGAACAAGGGCGGAAGATCTTTTAGTTAGATTGAAATATGCAGAAGTACCCCTTAATAAGATTGTTTTAGAGAATAATCTTAATAATGCTATTCTTAAAATATTAAGTTTTAAGGCTAAAACATATATTCTTCCTACTTATACTGCTCTCTTTAAGAGTAGAAAATTGATA
Source organism: Dictyoglomaceae bacterium (assembly GCA_028276205.1). Lineage (GTDB taxonomy): Bacteria > Dictyoglomota > Dictyoglomia > Dictyoglomales > Dictyoglomaceae > Dictyoglomus. Next base: position 1,794 of record JAPYWU010000041.1, read on the forward strand.
ATGAAGAGGTTGAGAAATGGAACTTAAAATTCTTCATATGTACCCTGATCTTTTAAATCTTTATGGGGATAGAGGAAATATTATAGTTCTTGAGAGAAGGGCAAGATGGAGAGGAATAAAAGTAGAGGTTTTAAATTTTACAAGAGATAAAGAGGAAGATATAGAGAAGGCAGATATTATTTTTTTAGGTGGAGGCTCTGATAGGGAACAAGAACTTCTGTTTTCTCATATAATTAAGTTTAGAGATATACTAAAAGATTTGATTGAAGAAAATATAGTATTTCTTGCCATATGTGGAGGTTATCAGCTTCTTGGCGAATATTACTTAGATGCTTATGGAAATAAGATTGAGGGTTTATCTATATTAAATTTTTATACGCAGGCTGAAAAGGGAAGACTTATAGGAAATATACTTATAGAGGTGGATCTTCCTATATATCCAAAGACTCTTGTTGGATTTGAAAACCATGGTGGAAGGACATATCACAATTATAAATCCTTAGGTAAAGTTATTAAAGGATATGGAAATAATGGAAAAGATTTTACTGAAGGTATTATCTATAAAAATCTTATAGGTACTTATCTCCATGGACCTCTTCTTTCAAAAAATCCTCATCTTGCGGATTTTATTATAAAAAGGGCATTAGAGAGAAAATATAATATGGAGATTGAACTTTCTAAATTGAATGATGAAGAGGAATTTTTGGCTCATTATAGAATTAAAGAAAGAATACTAAAGGAAGGAGGGAGATTTAATATCTCCCTCTCCAAGAGGTTATTTTTCTAATAGAGAAGTAAAGGTATCGTGATGTTCTTCCTCGTCTTTTAATATTTCTTCAAAGATCTTTGCTGTAGTAATGTCTCCTTCAGATCTTGCTTTTTCAATAATCTTTTTATAAAGATTTATAGCATTTTCTTCATCTTTAACATCCTGCTCTAACATCTCTTTCAAGTTTTCTCCTACGAATATAGGGGATGGTTTAGTAGTAGGAATTCCCCCAAGGTAAAATAGTCTTTCTGCTATAATTTCTGCATGTTTCATTTCCTGTATTGAGATTTTTTTTAGTTCATCTTTTACAGCAAAATGTTCAGGACCTTTCCATTGTACATGTTGCCATATGTATTGAATGGATACTTGGATCTCCCTTGCTATAGCATCATTTAAAAGATCTAATAGTTCTTTGGATGCCATTTCGTCCACCTCCCCATTGTAAATATTTTTATATTCATTATAATTTTACTTCTTTTTAAAAGCAAGTCCCTATTCCTTTGCAATTTTTACAAGTAATGGCATTAATTCGGTTCCTTTAATTCTTCCAAGGCTCCCTTTTGCACAAGCACTTTCTCCAAAATAATCTAAACCATCGGGTGTTATTCCTGAAGTTATGACCATTAATGGTACAGGATCTTCAGAATGGGATTTTAAGGAGCAAGGTGTTGCATGGTCAGCAGTTACAGCAATTACCACCTTGGATAGATTCAATTTAGGTATTAAATTTTCAAAGAAGATAGAATCTATTTTCTCTATACTTTCAATTTTTTTATCATATAATCCATCGTGTCCTGGTACATCTGGCCCTTTTAGATGAGCATAAACTCCATCATAATGTTCTAATGCATATAATACTTTCTCTGCCCAAAGTTTATAATCAGTGGAATCTTCTATGGGAACTTCTTTCATACCTGTAAGAAGAGCTATTCCTCTTTCTACAGGCATTTCTACAATACTTCCAAAGGTAAGTCCATATAAACTTTGTAGTGTAGGAACCTTAGGTAAGGAGTCCCCTGCATCTCTTAAAAGGATTATATTGGCAGGTTTTTTGCCTTCTGCTTTTCTCTTTTTGTTTATCTCTGAATTTTTTAGTACCTCAAAAGCTTTCATTACAAATTCATTGGTAAGTCTTGCAGATTCTTTTGCCTCTTCTGAATTATCAAGAGGAACACATTTTTGAACTTCCTTAGGAGGATTTGCAATAGCAATACTATAAGGTCCATGTCTCTTATATCCTGGATCTATGTTCTCTACATTAGCTGAAAGTTTGCCATCCTTCTTTCTTATAACTAAAACTCCTCTGTGTCCTACTGTTGCTTTAAATACAAAATCAGCTCCATCTAATTTAACCTTTTGGTTTACTTCTTCTGCTAAGGCTTTTGCTTCTTCGGTTGATAAATTTCTTCCAGCCCTTCTGTCTAAGATTTCAAGAGTTTCTTCGTTTACTGTTGCAAAATTGGCTCTCCAGGCCAAATCTCCATCTCTTACTTCAATATCAGCACCATGAGCCTCTAATGGACCTCTTCCAGTATAATATTTATCTACATCATAACCCAAGATACTAAGAACTGCTGCATCTGATTCAGGAGCTATACCAGGCCCAATAGGATCCATAAGCCCCAGTTTTGCCTTTTTAGCTAACGCATCCATATTGGGAGTTTTTGCTACTTCTAACTCGGTCTTTCCGTTTAATTTTGGATCAGGAGTGCCTCCTAGTCCATCTAAAACAATGTAGAGTATTTTTTTCATGTTTCTCCTCCTTTCTAAAGATTTGATTTAACATAGTAAGATTTTATCATGAAGATTATGTGAATGGTATTGTAATTTTTTTAAAATTTGTGGTAAATTAAAAGAGATTATCAGAATGACTAAATAGGGGGGAAGATATAAAAAATGATTATAATGCAATGGCTGAAATTAAAGGATCTCTTACCTACTTTTATATATGATCATATAAATTATCCTGTATTTTTTACAGATGAAAATCTAAAATTAGTCTTTTACAATAAGGCTTTTGAACAAGCTTTTCTAAAGAATAATGAAAAGGTTATAGGAAAAAATCTTTTTGATGTAACACCTCAGCTAAAGGATAAATCTCTTTATTATATGAGAGCTATTAATGGTGAGAAAATTGATTTATTCGAGAATTATAAAGAATTTTCTATTTATCCATTGGTCAATGAAGGTAAAGTATTAGGTACGGTTACAACTATAGAGGATAAGATTGATGAGATAAACTTTAATAGTTTGGTAGAGGTTTTTCAAGGATTAGGAAGAAAAAACAACTTAGATAATGAGAAAATCATTTTCGATAAAATTATTCACGTGTTTGAAGCAAAATTTGGTTGTGTAATACTTGTAGATAATGGAGATTTAAAATTTAGACTTTTTACTGAGCCTTTAGAAGGAGAATTTAAGAAAGAAGATGATAAGTATGTATATTATCATGTGATAAACAAGGATAAAGTAATGTATTTTCCAGATGTGAGAAAAAGCCAGATAAAGACAATGACATTAAAATCCTTATCCACTATTGGGATTCCTTTAAGGAAGAATAATTCTATTTTTGGAATACTCATTTTAGAATTTAGAAAGATAGATCCATTAGATGATAAGCTTATGTCCTATCTATTAATATGGTCGAATTTACTTGCAGATATGATTTTTGAAAATCTTTTATGGGAAAATTATAAAGAGTTAGAAGATAGGTTTAGGCTTCTTTCGGAACAATCTCTAATTGGGGTCTGTATTGTACAAGATGAGAAAATTGTATATGTCAATCCTCAACTTATAGAAATTTTGGGATATCCTTTAGAATTTAACAATATTAATGATTTAGCAAAATTAGTAGTTTCTGAGAATAGGCAGAGATTCTTATTGAGATATAAGGAATTGACTGAAAGAAAACTTGGTTATATTATCGATGAATTCAAGTGCATAAGAAGTATAGATAGAAAGCCTGTTTACATTGAGGTTTGTGCTGTAAATACTATATACAAGGGTAAATCCGCTGTATTATATACGTTTTTAGATATCTCTTATAGAAAAGCCTTAGAAGAAGAGTTAAAACAGATATCTAATACTGATCCCTTAACAGGCTTATATAATCGTAGGGGGTTTATTACATTAGCTGAACATACCATAAGTTTAACAAAGAGACTGAAGAAAAAACTTGTGCTTATATTTATTGATCTTGATAATATGAAGGTAATAAATGATAATTTAGGGCATAATGTGGGAGATATGGCTCTTAAAGAAACTGCAGAAATTTTAAGAAGTACATTTAGAGAAAATGATATTTTGGCACGAGTTGGAGGAGATGAATTTGTAGTATTAGGAATTGTAGAAAAAGATGAGGATAAGGATGAACTTATTGTAAGATTAAACAAGAAGATTGAGGAGAAAAATAGTATGGAAAATAGAATATATAGACTTTCTTTAAGTTATGGCACTATCATCTTTGGCCCAGAAGAGCAAAAATCTATTGAAGAGCTTCTTGATAAGGCTGATAAGTTAATGTATGAAAACAAAAAGAAGAAAAAGGCATTAACTAACGGTTGATAAGAGTGACTTATATCACTTAAATAGACTTTAAAGTTATTGTATACTCATCTGAGAAGAACTTCAAAGGGAGGTTAAAGGTATGAGGAAAAGTGTGTTTGTTTTCCTTTTATTGTTAATCCTATTTATAGGTATTTCTTATTCTCAGGAAAAAATACAAATTCAACCTGAAAAAGACTGGGAGAAAATTATAATAGTACCAAATCCTGAAACATCATTAAGTCTTGACTTGTGGTTAAATAAACCAGAAGGAAGCGTATATAAAGTTGGAGAAAATTTAATAATATATGCAAAGGCTAATGATGATGTTTATCTTTATATCTTTGATATAACACCAGATGGTCAATTTACTTTAATATTTCCTAATTCCTATTCAAAAGATAATTTCATAAAAAAAGATAGAACATATACTTTCCCTGATAAGCCAACTTATAGCTTTAAAGTAACTCCTCCATATGGGAAGGAATATATTGTAGGAGTTATAACTAAAAAACCTATTGAGATCTTCCCTGGAAAGAAGTTTGAATCTATGGCTCCTGGAAGTGTTATAGAAAAAAGTATAGAGAAAGCATTAGAAACTCTTCAAAAGTCCCTAAGGAAGGAAGAAGGAAAAACATGGGCTCAAAAGGTCACATATTTTTATGTACAACAAGTACAATCTAAATCTAAGATAAACATCTACTCTAATCCTTCGGGAGCTCAGGTTTATCTCAATGATCAATTACAAGGAAATACTCCTATTACTCTAATGCTATATCCTGGAAACTATAGAATAACTCTAAAAAAGGAAGGTTACGAAGATTATTTAACCAATATAGTGGTTCAAGAGGGTAGAGATAGAGATTATACCTTTAATCTTAAACCTGTGTATGGAAATCTAAGGGTAGATACAGAGCCTAAGGGAGCAAGTGTTTATTTAGATGGTTCCTTTAAAGGATATACTCCATTGACCTTATATAATTTACCTGCTAATAAGACTTATCAATTAAAGGTAACCTATCCTGGCTATCAGGAAAAAGTTGTGGATGTGAATGTATTACCTAATCAAACAAACTATGTATTTTATAGCCTTGTACCTCTTTATGGATCACTAAATATCAATTCCTATCCACAAGGGGCAGATCTTTATCTTAATGGAGTTTATAAAGGAAAAACTCCAATTGTTATCAATAATGTATCTCCTGGAAGGTATCAAGTACAATTGAGACTAAGTGGTTATAAGGACTATGTGAGTTTTGTAGATGTATATGCAGGTCAGGTATCTACTTACAACTTTACCCTTGTTCCTTTACCTGCTACATTAAATATATTCTCTAATCCTTCCTCTGCAGATGTTTATATTAATGGTGTATATAAAGGAAAGACACCCTTATCCCTTACTGACCTTTCTTCAGGTACATATAATGTAAAGATTTCTTTAAGTGGATATGAAGAATATAATGAGACCGTCTATCTTGCTCCAGGAGATCTTAAACAGATAAATGTTACATTAAAACCCATGAATTTAGGAGAAGTGTATATAGATTCAAATCCTAAGGGGGCAAAAGTATTTATTGATGGTGTATATAAGGGAACAACTCCTCTTAATTTAACCCTTATAGAAGGTAGATATAAACTTACATTATCCCTTGATGGCTATGTAGACTTGAATACTGATATATTAGTAAAAAGGGGTGAAAAAAGTAATTATCTTTTCACCCTTACACCAATTGTGACTGTGAAAAGATATTATATTAATTTTACTAAGGGTGGATATGATGGAAATCTTATAGTAGTAAAAGCAGAAAATGTATTTATAGATAAGGAAGGTAAAGATTATGTTCTGGCTATTCGTCCTACAGGAAAATTTGAGGTTAAAGTGCCCCCATTATCAATTTTTAGAGATGTAATTTTAAAAATAAATTTCATGTTTGATGAAAAGAATAAGAAAAAAGAAGAAATTGATCCATCCTTAGTTATTTATATTAATGGAAAGGCGGTATCTTTACCATTATCTATTGAAGATAAAGATTTTATCGTCTTAAAGTACAGTGTAAAAGATTTGTTTAATGTAAATCAAGAGAATATAATATCATTACAATTAAGTGATAATTCAGAGGTTAATATTAAAATAAAAGAAATTGTGGTAGAGTTAAGATAAAATTATGGGGGGAGAACTAATCTCCCCCCCCATGATGAAAATTTGATGAAAATTTATCCAAGTTGCTATGGTGTTTATTTAGAGATAGATCAATGTGAACATTTTGGGGGAATATGGTGTGATAAATATAAATTGGTATCTATGAAGCCTGATGATGTCTTAATATATTACTGTGATAAATGTTTTGAAATGTGGGCACCTTTACAATCTTTGAAGAGATATAAAGAATATCAAATTTACCAAAGGATGTATCTAAATTTATTTCAATAGTAATAAGGAAGTAAAGGGAGGTTTTAAAAATATGGAAAATTTTAAAGAATATCCTCCTTTTTTTAAGAAAAAAGTGCCTTTAAAAAGTATCGTAGGGATCATTTTATTTATTTTAATATTGATATCTTTTTCCTTAAGTTTTTACTTTGTGGGACCAGCGGAGGTGGGAATAGTCAAAAGGTTTGGAAAGATTGTAGCGGTTCATGATCCTGGTTTACACTGGAAATTACCCTTTATAGATCAGGCAATAAAAGTGGATGTGATGGCTATTAGAAGATTAGAAATAGGGTTTAGGACCATAACTCTAAATCCTCCTCAATATAGAAATGTCCAGGAGGAATCCCTCTTGCTAACAAAAGATGGAAAAATTGTGGATTTAGATTTCGTAGTTCAATATCAAATATCTGAGCCTGTGAAATATATTAGTTATGTGAAAGAAGGGGAAAGACTTTTGAGGGATTTGGCACAAGCATCAATGAGACAAGTTGTGGGTGGTTATCTTTTTGACGAAATATTGACTGTTTCTAAAGATGAAATCCAAAATGATGTAAAGATCTCATTACAAAATATCCTTAATAGTAATAATTTTGGAATTAAGATTCTTAATGTACAATTACAAGATGTGATCCCTCCAGATCCAGTGCAACCTGCCTTTCAAGATGTTATAAATGCTAAATCAGAGAAAGATAAATTAATCTTAGAGGCTCAAGCTTATTATAATAAGATTGTTCCAGAGGCTGAAGGACAAGCAGCAAAGATTATTGCAGAAGCAGAGGCTTATAGGACAGAACAAATAGAAAAAGCTAAAGGAGATGCTCAAAGATTTAAAGCTTTACTTGAAAGATATAATAAAACACCTTCTCTTATAAAGACAAAACTTTTTATGGAAGCAATGGAGATGATACTTCCTCAAGTTAAGATTATAGTTATAGATGATCCTAAGGGTGGAATGAAGATATTTAATCTTCCTGGAGATTTATTTACTCAAACCACCACTATTAGACAGGAAGGTGAGAATAAATGAAGTGGGGAATTACTATTTTTATAATAATACTGTTTGTTATTTTTTTATTTTCTGCTTTTACTGTGGATATAACTAAACAAGCAGTAATATTAGAATTTGGTAAGCCAATAAGAGTTATAAAAGAGCCAGGTTTATATTTCAGAAAACCATTTATACAACAGGTAATCTTTTTTGAGAAAAGAATTCTTGAATATGATTCAGAGCCTACCTTAGTGGTAACTAAAGATAAAAAATCTATGATTCTTGATTCTTTTGCTTTATTTAGAATAGCTGATCCTGTGTTATTCTTGAAAACTGTAAGAAATG
>JAPYWU010000042.1 GCA_028276205.1 Dictyoglomaceae bacterium
ACTCCTGTTCCAGGTGGAGTAGGGGTAATAACCACAAGAATATTAGCGTTAAATTTATTAAAGGCTATAGAAAAGAATGAGAATCGAAATTAAAAAGATAGAAGAAATAAAAAATTTAATATCAGGAAAGAAAATATTTATTTTCTCTTGTGATAATTGTGGTTTTGAAAGTTTTGAAAAAAAGAATAAAGAGGTATTTTTTTATTTGGCTGAGTTAAAAACAGAGATAGTGGGTATTTATAATCTAACTATGGATAAATGTAATGTGGGTAGTTTAAAGAAGATAATAGATGAAATAGAGGATGATATAAATAGAGCTGATAATATTTTGACCTTTACTTGTGGGGGTTTACCTCAAATATTACCAAACTATATTAAAAAACCTGTTATTCCAGCTACCAACACTTTGAAGATTGAGCCTGGTAGATCCTTGGGTAGTTTTGCAAGATTATGTTCTGCTTGTGGAGAATGTTGGATTTATTATACAGGGAATCTTTGTATGGAAAAGTTATGTCCTAAAAAGATGAGAAATGGACCTTGTGGTGGAGCAGAGGATGGTATATGCGAAGTTTATGAGAGGTTATGTCCTTGGGTAATTTTGTTTAGAACGAATAGAATATCTGAAGAGGATTTCCTCAAGATTATTCCACCAAAGGATTTTAGTAAAATTCTCTTACAAGAATGAATTTTGAAGAAAAATTAAAATCAGGGAGATTTGTAATCACAGCTGAAGTTAGTCCTCCGAGAGGAGTGGATGTTTCTTCTTTTGTTAGTAGAACTTTAATATTGAAGGATAGAATAGATGCAGTAAATGTTACTGATTTCCAAAATGTAGGTGTCAGAATAACCTCTTTAGTAGGAAGCTATTTGTTATTAAAAGATGGAATAGAACCAATCTTTCAAATTACAGCCAGAGATAGAAATAGGGTTGCCATTTCGGGTGAGCTATTAAGTGCATATGCCCTTGGTATAAGAAATGTTTTAGTTTTAACAGGTGATTATACAACTACAGGTATTGCTAAAAGTGCTAAACCTGTATTTGATTTAGACGCAGTAAATATATTAAAGATAGCAAAGGGGTTAGAATCAGGAGAGGATTTTACAGGAAAGAAATTAAATAAAAGTCCTAATTTTTTCTTAGGAGCAGTCTTTAATCCTAATCTTACTCCTTTAGATATTGAGATTTTAAAGATAAAAAAGAAGATTTTAGCAGGAGCTGAGTTTTTTCAAACCCAATTGGTATTTGATTTATCAATTATGGAAAGGGTAAGAGAAAAAGTAGGTGGTGAAATAAAGATAATTGCTGGAGTTACTATTTTTAAATCTGTGGAGATGATTGAGTACATGATAAATAATGTACCGGGCATAAAAATCCCAAAATATATTTTAGAAAAATTTGAAGGAAAAGATAATATAAGAAGTATTGGTATTGAACTTTGTGTGGATTTATGTAGTAAAATGAAAGAAAGTAAATTGGTCGATGGAGTTCATTTTCTTGCATCCAGGCCATCAGATATTATAGAAGTTATGAATATCTTAAGATGGTAAAGGAGGATAAGTTTATGTGGGAGCCAGAAAATTTTTTTGAAATTGATGGAATGGAGGAAGATCTCTTTAAAAATGTTGAGTATGTTTGGGAAACCTTGAAAAACCTAAAAACTTTTCTTGAAAAGTATGTAAAGCCAGAGATAGAGGGTATTATTCAGGGAGGAGTTTTTATAGAGGGTCCAGTATATATAGGTGAGGGTACAGTTGTGGAACCATTTGTGTATATAAAGGGTCCTGCCTATATTGGTAAAAATTGTGAAATAAGGCAAGGTGCTTATATACGAGGAAATGTTTATATAGGGGATAATTGTGTGGTGGGGCATTGTACAGAGGTTAAAAATAGTATATTACTTAATGGTGCAAAAGCTCCTCATTTCAACTATGTTGGTGATAGTATTTTAGGTCATAAGGTTAATTTAGGGGCTGGGACGAAAATATCTAATCTAAAGATGGGATCTTCTTCTACAGTAAAAATAAGTGTAAATGGTGAAGTTTATGATACTGGATTAAGGAAATTAGGAGCAATTATAGGGGATGAGAGTGAGACAGGTTGTAATTCTGTTTTAAATCCTGGCACCATATTAGGTAAAAAAGTACTGGTTTATCCTAATGCTTCTGTAAGAGGATATATTCCCTCTAATTCAATAGTAAAATTTAAGCCAGATTTAGATATAGTTAGCTTAAAATAGGATTTACCAAGCTTTTTTGAGAATTTCTAAGATTACATCATAGTTTAGGGCTCGAGGATTTGTTTTGTAAGAGCCTGTCTTTGGAGCTTCTTTAGCAATAATTAATAGTTGTTCTTTTGATATTCCGTAATTTCTGAGCCCTAATTTTATATTTAAAGTTTTCAAAAATTCTTCTATTTTTTTCAAAATTTTCTCCTTTGCAGATCTTAATGAATAAACTCCTACAGCTCTACCAAGGGTCGCGATTTTCTCTCTTGGTAAAATATCCAAGTTATATTCTAACATTGGAAGGGTAACGAGAGCACATGCAAGACCATGAGGTATATTAGCATATACTCCTATAGGATGGGCTAATGCATGAATACCTCCGAGACCTGTTTGAGAGAAGGCCACTCCACTAATAGTACTTGCATAAAGTAGTTTTTCTCTTAGATCTATTCTTTCTAAATTTTCTATTACTCTTGGTAAATATTTATAAATAATTTTAAGAGAAGTAATGGAGATAGGATCAGTTAAAATGTTGCTATTTAGCGATAGGAAGGACTCTAATGAATGAATAAAGGCATCTAAACCACTATAGATAGTATTTTCTTTTGGCATGGATAAGGTAAGTAAAGGATCCACAATAGCTATTTTCCCATATAAACTATCATGCCTTATACTTAGTTTTTCCTTAGTGTCTGGATTAATAAGTACTGATACCCTTGTTACTTCACTTGCTGTACCTGCAGTGGTAGGAGCTAATATGCATGGTATACTCTGTACAGAAATTTTTTCGCTTTTTTCACCTATATAGTCCCAAATAGAACCTGGGAGATTTATCTTTAAAGCTATAGCCTTTGCAACATCTAATACACTTCCTCCTCCTATTCCTACAATTAAATCTACTTCTTTTAGTTTTGCAATTTCAGCACCATTATCTACTACATAGTATGGTGGCTCTGGAGGTATATCATCAAAAACGGTTACTTCTACTGGATAGTTATTAAAAAGATTGAGCAATTTATCTAAAATTCCTGTGGCTTTTAGATGCTTCTTACCAGTTACTAACAGTATTTTTTTAGCTCCTAAGGCATAGGACTCTTCAGGAATTCTTTCCCAGAGTCCTATGCCGAATTTAATCTTTACAGGAAGATAAAAAGAAAAATTCTGCATTTATATTTTGAAATCTCCTTCTTTTTTTAGGTACTCTACTAATCCTCCTGCCTGTAATATTTTTACCATAATATCTGGAAATGTACTCTTAGATAATATTGTTATATTTTTAGTCTTATTATAAATTTTTCCCTGAAATAAATCTACCTCTAATTCATCTCCATTATCTATCTCGTCAGTATCAGCTTCTAAGAGAGGAAGACCAACATTAATTGAATTTCTATAAAATATTCTTGCAAAACTTTTGGCGATTACTAAACTTATTCCTGCATATTTTATAACTAAAGGAGCTTGTTCTCTTGAGGAGCCACATCCGAAATTCTTTCCAGCTACTATTATGTCATCTGGATTTATCTTTTTGTAAAATTCTGGATCTAAATCTTCAAAGAGATGTTTTGACATCTCATTAAAGTCCAAAGATTTAAATTTATATTTTCCAGATATGATATAGTCAGTATTTATGTCATCTCCGAATTTATGAGCTTTACCTTTTAATATCATTTTTATTTTTTCCTCCTAATCCAAAAATTCACGAGGATCAGTAATTTCTCCCTTTATAGCTGAGGCAGCTACTGTTAAAGGAGATGCAAGGTGAATTAAGGCTTTATTGTTTCCCATCCTTCCTTTAAAATTTCTATTTGCAGTAGATATAACATTCTCTCCATCAGCTGGTACTCCTTGATGTGTACCTACACATGGACCGCAACCAGGGTTTGTCACTACAGCTCCCGCATTTAAGAATGTTTCAATAAGTCCCTCTTTTAATGCTTGCATATATATACGCTTGGATGCTGGTGTGATTATAAGTTTAACATTTTTATTTACTTTTTTTCCTTTTAATATTTGAGCTGCATATCTTAAATCTTCCAATCTACCATTAGTACATGTTCCTATAAAAGCTTCATGAATTTTTATTTTCTCTATTTGAGATATGGGATATACATTATCTACAGTATGGGGCAGAGCTACTTGAGGCTCTAAATTAGAAATATCAAAATTATAAATAGACTCATATTCTGCATCTTTGTCTGCTTCAATACCATTATTTATAACAATTCCTATGTTTTTAAAAAATTCTTTTGTTTTTTCATCAAATGGCATAATACCTGCCTTTGCACCCATTTCAACCACCATATTAGTTATGGTAGCTCTTCCATCAATAGAAAGGTCTCTAATAGTTTCTCCATCAAATTCAATTGCTTTGTATGTTAATCCATCTGCTTTAAAGTATCCCACAAGGTATAAGATGATATCCTTTGAAACAACACCCTTAGGTAGTTTGCCATTAATATTGATTTTAACAGTACTTGGTACTTTAAACCACAATTTTCCTGTATACATTGCAGCTGCAAGCTCACTGGATCCTACTCCAGTTGAAAAGCAGTTTAGAGCCCCATAAGTACATGTATGAGAGTCTGCTCCAATTACCAGACTTCCTGGGGTAGCTAAACCTCTTTCCATAAAAACTTGGTGACATACTCCTTCTCCAAATTCTGTAATCTGAGTTCCATATTTTTCTGCAAATTCTCTCATTAACTTATGAAGATTAGCTACCCCCTCATTAGGAGGAGGAACAGAGTGATCCATAACAAGAAGTACTTTTTCTGGATTTATGACTCTGGTTCCTCCTAATTCCTCAAAGACTTTTATTGCTAATGGAGATGTACCATCTTGCCCCATTAAAGCATCTAATTTAGCAATAATAATATCTCCTGCTTTAACATCTTTATTAGCATGATTAGAAAAAATTTTTTCCGCTATAGTTTTTCCCATCTTTACACTCCTTCTTTTTCTAATTTTTCTTTTAGATAATCATTATATAGATACATCAATTCTTTATCAAATAAAGGTCTTTTAAGTTCTACAGCAAGAGCTCTTACTTTTTTAAGTAGTTCTTGGGCATCCTCTTCAGATAAAGTGATTCCATATTCTTGGAACTTTCTTATAAGGGCATGTGTGCCTGAGTGTTTACCAATTACTATTTGTCTTTCTCCTCCTACCTCTTCCGGAGAGAATACTTCGTATGTTTTAGGATATTTAATTACACCATCTGCATGTATTCCAGATTCATGAGCAAAGATATTTTTACCCACTATGGCTTTATTTACAGGTAATTCTCTTGCAGAAGCTTTTGCTACATATTCACATAATTCTTTTAATTTATAAGTTTTAATTCCCACATCTATGTTATAAATATACTTTAAGGCCATTACCACTTCTTCCAATGCAGCATTTCCAGCTCTTTCACCAAGCCCATTTACTGTAACACCTACATAAGTTGCCCCAGCTCTTACTCCTGCTAAAGCATTAGCAGTAGCCATACCAAAATCATTATGGGTATGCATTTCTACAGGAATTCCTACCTTTTCTATAATAGTCTTAACAATCTCGTATATTGTGAAAGGTTCCATTATTCCAACGGTATCACAAAATCGCAATCTATCTGCACCTGCTTCTTTGGCTGCTCTTGCAAACTGGAGTAGAAATTCTAAATCTGTTCTTGATGCATCCTCTGCATTTACCGATATGTATACACCATGTTTCTTGGCAAATTCTGTAGCCTTAACCATATTTTCTAAGACCCATTCTCTTGTCTTTTTAAGTTTGTATTTTATATGGATATCGGAAGTAGAAATAGAAATAGCTACCGCATCTACCCCACATCTTAATGATGCCTCAATATCACTTATAACAGCCCTATTCCAACCCATGATGCTTGCTTTGAGGCCAGCCTTTACTATAGCCTTTATAGCTTCCTCCTCATCTCCTCCCATGACGGGAATACCAGCCTCAATCTGATGTACTCCTATTTCATCAAGCATTCTTGCTATTTGGAGTTTTTCAGCTTTGGAGAATACTACTCCTGCTGTTTGTTCTCCATCTCTCAATGTTGTATCTACTATCTTTATTTCTGTGTCCTTCATATTTTATACGCCTCCTTGTTTAAATATTTATCTTTTACTAAAAACTAAAAAAGGTGCTTTGGCTCTTTCCGTCCAAAGCACCTTTGCGTTTTTTCTAAGTTTTTCAATTTAATTTTAGCATAAAATTGTAATGAAAAAAAGTTGCTTAAATAATCTTTAATGTATAGAATAGTTAAAGGTTTATTAAACTATTTGGGGAGGAAAGATATGTATAGAAAATTTTCGCTTTTTGACGGGAATTTGGAAGATTATAAAAAAGGTAATTTTATGGTAAGGTTTTTAAACTTTTCTCCTACTTTTATAAGTGATACAGAGGTTCATAAAAGAATTAATGATATGTATATCGTATTTAAAGGGAAAGGAAAAGTATTGTTAAGCAATAAATATATTGGGGGTACGGAGATAGAGGAGGGGGAAATTAGAAAGTGCGAAATTATAGAACCAGAAGAGATAAATATAAAAGAAGGTGATGTTTTAATAATTCTTGCTGGGATTTGTCATCAGCTTAAAGTAGAAAGTGAGAATTTAACTTTAGTTATAGTTAAAATTCCTAAAAATTAGAGGAGGAACTCAAAGATGAGTATTAAAAAGGCTGTTTTTCCTGCTGCAGGTCTTGGGACCCGATTTTTACCTGCTACAAAGGCTCAGCCTAAGGAGATGCTTCCAGTAGTTGATAAACCTATAATACAATATGCTGTAGAAGAGGCTGTAAATTCAGGAATTGAAGAAATCATAATAGTAACTGGTAGAAATAAAAGGGCTATTGAGGATCATTTTGATATATCTTTTGAGTTGGAATATTTTCTTCAAAAGAAAGGTGATTTAGACCTCTTAAAACAAGTTAGAGAAATATCGGAACTCGGTACAGTTTATTATATAAGGCAGAAGGAACCTTTGGGTCTTGGCCATGCGGTACTTGTAACAAAGGCATTAGTGAAAGATGAACCTTTTGCTGTTATTTTAAGTGATGATTTAATAGTTAGTGATATTCCATGTATAAAACAGATGGTAGAGATTTACGAAAGATATAAGTGTTCTGTAATTGCAGTAGAAAGAGTACCAAAGGATGAGGTTAAAAACTATGGTATTATTTCTGGAAGAGAGATTGAAGAAGGGCTTTATCAAGTAACAGATCTGGTAGAGAAGCCCTCAGTAGAAGAAGCGCCTTCTAATTTAGCTATTGTGGGGAGATATATATTAACCCCTGAGATATTTACTATGCTTGAAAAGGTAAAACCAGGAAGAGGAGGAGAGATTCAGCTTACCGATGGTCTTAAATTATTGTTAGAGAAAGAAGCTATATATGCTTATGAATTTAAAGGAAAGAGATATGATACAGGAAGTAAACTTGGTTTTTTAATGGCTTCAGTGGAACTTGCTCTTCAGAGAGAAGATTTAGGTGAACAATTTAAGAAATATCTTCGTAATCTAAAGATTGAGTAGTGTTTTCTTGTACTTTTGTTATTTTACCATTCTCTACATAGTAGATTTCATCAAAAATAGATTCATCGATAGGAATATGGGTTACAACAAAGATTTGATCAAAATGCTCTGCCACTTCTCCTTCAGTGAGAAGGTATAATAAGCCTTTTGCTCTGTCTTCATCAAAAGATCCAAGAGGTTCATCTAAGAATATAAATTTGGGCTGTATACCTTTATCTTGGGGTAATGTAGCCATAGCAAAAGCAAGTCTTAAGGCTAAGGAAAGTTGATCCTGTGTACCTCCGCTAAAGATGGTTTTTTCTAAGGGTTCTTTTTTGAGACTTGTGTAAACTTTTAATTTATAATCGTCACCAATTTCCACATAATGATATCTATCAGAGGTTAAAATAGGTAATATTTTTTGCATAAAGGATTCTGTTCTTGGTCTAATTGCTTTTAATATGGTCTCTCTTGTTGTATCTACAATTTTCATTGCATAATTCATCTTAGTAATTTCTTTTTCCAACTTGTTATATTCTTGATTTATCCTTTCTGGATCTAAATCTTCTCTTTTATTTCCTGTTTTTAGCTCGTATTCTTTCAATATCCCTTCCTTTTCACCTTTTTGTTGAAGAAGTTCCTTTTCTTTTGTTATTAATTCTTCTTTTAGATTTTCATCCATCCCTTCATTTATATAGTTTCTCCAATCTTCCCCAACAAATCTTTTGGAGAATTCATTTATAAGATCCAGATAATTTTTCTCTATAGAGTTCTTTTCGCCCTTTTTCTTGTTTAGTTCTTGAGAAAATTTTTCATATTCTTCTTTTACCTTTTCATTTTCTAACTGTTTTATTATTTCTTCTATTTCTGATAAATACTCATCATCATTTCTTTTTAATTCTTTTATCTTTACTTCTAAATTTGTTTTTTCTTTTAATATTTCATTTTCCATATTTTGGTAATCTCTTTTTTTCTTTTCTACTTCCTCTTTTAATCTCCTTATATTTTCTATCTCGTTTTCTATAGATCCTTTTTGAGAAATAAGATAAGATAATTCTTTATCAGGCATGGTATCTTTTTCTCTTAAGGAGATTAATTCTTCTTCTTTCTTTTTAAGGGTATCTGATAATTTTTTTAATTTATCTTCTATTTTATTCAAGGTACTTTCTTTTAATTTCTCTTGGAACTCTAACAATAATTTATGCATTTCATTCTTATAAGAATCAATATTTTTAAGCTCACTTTCTATATAAGCCTTTTTTTGAGCTAAATCTGTGATTAGATTATTAATTTGATTAAGTTTTATTTTTAATTTTTCTTCTAATCTTTCTATTTGCTCATTTTTATATGTCTTTTTCTTCTGAATTTTATTTAATATTGAGGCTAATTCTTCTTGATTTTTTTCTCTAAGTTCAAGGGGAATGTCTTTCTCAATATATTCTTGAAGATTTTTTGCTTTGGTAAACTCTTTATTGATCTTTGTATAATTCTGATAAAAGTAGATGGATAGAATGGTTGATATTCCTGTAATGATAAAGAATATTTTTGATAAAAGGGTAGCCAGTATTAAAGATAGTGCGGTAATGAATGATGAGGTAAGAAAGTAATTTTTGCTTTTTTGAACTTTAGAAATTAATTCATAAACTTTATTTTTTTGTTGATGATATTCTAAAGTCCTTTTATATGTATCTTCTAATTTGGGTATTTCTTGTATTTTTCCTAAGATATCTCTTAGTTTCTTAACTCTTAATTCTAATAAACTTTTCTTTAAAAGTAAGTTTTCCTCTTCTTTTTGAAGCTTTTCTTTCTCCTTGAGTAGTTCTTTTTCTTTTAATGTTTTACTTTCTAAGTCTTTATACTTTGTAAATCTTTCTTGAAAGATTGATAATAAATTATTTCCATCACTTAATACTTTGTCTAATTTTTCAATTTCCTGCTTTATTTTAATAATATTATTAAGCTCTTCAAGTTGATCTAAAAGTTCCTTTTCTTTGGTTATTCTCTCTT
>JAPYWU010000043.1 GCA_028276205.1 Dictyoglomaceae bacterium
TATAGAAAAACTATTACAAAAAGGTGTAATAATTACAGATACCTCAAAACTTATAAATAATCTGATTGACTCAGGAAAAAAGGTACTATTTGAAGCTGCACAAGGCACTCTTCTTGATATTTATTATGGTACATATCCTTACGTCACTTCTTCTTTTACCATATCAGGAGGAGTATGCGTAGGAGCTGGAATAGGACCTCAAAAGATTAAAAAAATAATAGGTGTAATAAAAGGATATACATCCCGAGTTGGAGAAGGACCATTTCCAAGCGAAATTCATGACTCTATAGCAGAATATATAAGAGAGAAGGGACAGGAATACGGTACAGTAACCAGAAGACCTCGCCGTGTTGGCTGGCTGGATTTTGTAGCATTACGATATGCAAAAAGAATAAACAACTTTACAAGCATTGCTATTACTAAATTAGATGTGTTGAGTGGTCTTGAGAAATTAAAGGTTGTAGTAGGATATAGATATAAAGGAAAAATAATTGATGAATTTCCTTACTCTTTAAACGTATTAAAAAATTGTGAACCTATTTTTGAAGAGCTTCCAGGATGGAAAGAAAATCTTTTAGGAATATTAGACATTTCAAAATTACCTCAAAATACTATTAAATATTTAGAAAAGATTGAAAAGGAGTTAGATACAAAAGTCGAAATAATAGGAACAGGGCCCGAAAGAAATGACGTAATTATAGTAAAAGATCCTTGGGAATAGGCAGATGGAAATAGTAAGTAAATCTTCGGAACATACATATAAAATCGGTAAAATTATCGGTGAAAAGTTAAAACCAAGAGATATTTTAGCATTAATAGGTGATTTAGGAAGCGGTAAAACTACCTTTGTTAAAGGATTAGCTGAAGGATTGGATATTAAAAATCCAATAAATTCTCCTTCTTTTTTGATAATAAAAGAATACAAAGGTAAATATCCATTCCTTCATATAGATGTCTATCGTCTGAAAAATCCTGAAATAGAACTTTTCAATATTGGTTTTGAAGAGTATCTTAAGGATGACTACATTATTGCCATAGAATGGGCTGATAGAATTTTGAGTTACTTACCTGATAATAGGCTTGAAGTTGAATTTTTTCATATTGGTAATGCTGAAAGAAAAATAATATTCAGACCTAAAGGTGAAAGATATAAAAATCTCATAGAGGAGCTTAAAGAATGTTTATCTTAAGTATAAACACAGCATCCAATAAGAGCAATATTGTTTTTTGGAAAGACGGAGAAATTTACGAGCTTTTTTATTCTACTAATTCCAGAACATATGGTGAGACATTAACGAATAATTTAAGAGATCTTCTAAATAAATCAAAATGGAATTTAAAAGATGTAGATATTTTCAGTGTAGTCACAGGACCAGGATCGTTTACAGGTCTAAGAATAGGAGTAGTTACTATTAAAACTTTAGCTCAAATCTATAAAAAACCAACTGTTGGAATCTCATATTTAGAGGCCTTAGCCTTTCAGACTTCTTTCAAAGGATTAAAAGTACCAGTTATGTCTGCAAGAAAGGGAGAAGTACATGCAGGTTTTTATATAGATGAAGATCCCATCTATCCTGAAGATGTTTATTCATACAATACATTTCTTAGCCTGCTAAATAAATTTAGTAAAGATAATCCTACAATTATAATTGGAGGTATATCTGAAGATCTAAAATTATTACTTCCTCAAAATATAATATCTACGTCAGAATTTCTAAACTCAATCAGAGGAGAAACCCTCGTATACATTACATTGAAGAAATATCAAAAGGGAGATATCAAAGATTATTTAACTCTACTTCCTGATTACAGGCAAAAATCAAGTGCAGAAATTAATTGGGAGAAAAAACATGAAAGAACAGGATCAAAAAACTGAATTAGATATAGAAATAAGACCCATGAAATTTGAAGACATAGATGCTGTTGATGAAATAAATAGGTTATCTTTCTCTAATCCTTGGAGTAGAGAAAGTTTTGAAAGAGAATTAACATCTAATAAAATCGCAAGATATTTTGTGGCTGTTTACAATGAAAAAATTGTTGGATTTGTAGGGCTTTGGATTATATTTCAAGAAGCCCAAATAACAACAATAGCGGTACATCCTGATTATAGAGGGAAAAAAATCGGAGATAGATTATTGGATTTTGTTATAGAATATTGTCTCAAAAATCAGGTTAGAAATATAATCTTAGAAGTTAGAGTATCCAATACCATTGCCCAAAATCTATATTATAAAAAAGGTTTTCAAAAGATAGGTGTTAGAAAATGGTATTATAAAGATGGAGAAGATGCCTTAGTAATGGTAAAAAAACTATTTCTTTGAGGGAAACTAATGATAACAATTGGAATTGAAACCTCTTGTGATGAGACAAGTATAGCTTTAGTAGAAGATGGAAATAAGATTTTAAGCAATATAGTTTCATCGCAAATAGATATTCATAAAATATATGGAGGGGTAGTTCCAGAAGTTGCATCAAGGCTTCATGTAGAGGTTATAAACAAGCTTATTGATGTGGCCTTAGAAAAAGCAAATTTAAGGTTTAAAGATATAGATTTAATTGCTGTCACTCATGGTCCTGGCTTAATTGGATCTTTATGGGTAGGAATAATGGTAGGAAAAACCTTATCTTTAGCATTAGAAAAACCAATTGTTGGAGTAAATCATCTTGAAGGACATATATTTGCCAACTTCTTGAGAGAAGATCCTCCCATATTTCCATTCATATCTCTCATAATATCAGGAGGACACACAGAATATCTTTTAGTGGAGGGAATAAGAAAGTATAAATTATTAGGACAAACCTTGGATGATGCTGCTGGAGAAGCTTTTGATAAAGTAGCAAGAATATTAGGATTAAGCTATCCTGGTGGTCCAGAAATAGAAAGATTAGCAAAAAAAGGAAACCCAGTTTTTAATCTTCCTAAGATAAAATGCGATAGAGACTTAGATATAAGCTTTAGTGGATTAAAAACAGCCATATTGTATCTCGTAAGGGATTTAAAAAATGCTGGAAAAGAAATTCCGGTAGCAGATATAGCTGCCTCTTTTCAGAAAAGGGTAGTAGAAGAATTAATCGAAAGAGCACTAATAGCTGTAAAAAAATTTAAAATTAATACCTTAGTACTTTCTGGTGGTGTTGTAGCAAATAGTTATTTACAAGAAATGTTTAAAAAAATATCTGAAGAGGAAAATATAAAACTCTATCTTCCTCCAAAAGAGCTATGTACTGATAATGCAGCTATGGTTGCTTCCGCAGGATATTATCTCTATAAAAATGGATATGTAAATGATCTTACCTTATCAGCTATTCCAGATCTACCCTTGGGAGGTAGTTAATGAAAAATTTGAACAGTACCCTTAAATCAGGGTTAAAATTTTCCATAATAATAAGTGTAACTATTTTTGTAATTATCTTAATTTTTACTACCGATTCAAGAACTTGGAACGCTTTGCTTACCCTTAAATGGAATTATGTCTTATATGTTCTGCTACTTAATTTTTTAAGTTGGATATTTGCAGCAATTAGATACAAAATTCTTATAAAAGGCTTGGAAGGAGTAAATATAAAATTAATAGAGGCCTTACAGATACACCTTGCTTATTATTTTGCATCAAGTATAACCCCTACATCAGCAGGTGGCGAACCCTTAGAAATATACCTTCTTTCTAAGAAAAATATTAAAGTTGGACAAGCAACAGCATTGAGTCTTTTTAGATATGTCATTAATTCACTAACTTTTGCTATCTCTTCACCTATTGTAATATATTTTTATTCTTATCTTTTTCCTCAACAACTAATTAAAAGATTAGTTCAATACAGTGCTTTACTCTTTTTCTTAGTTGTTGCAGGTTTCATATTTGCCCTATATAAACCAAGACCTATTATAAGATTCATTGCTTATATTCTTCTCAAATTAAGAAAGCTCCCCTTTCTATCCAAAATACATCCTTATAAAATCTTGAGAGTTGTTAATAATACCGTAAAAGATTTTCATAGCACTCTTTGGATTTTTATAAAAGATAAAAAACTTACTATGCTTGGCTTTTTCTTATTCAACCTTCTTTCTTGGTTTACCTATTTTTTAATAGCCCCAGTCCTTATGATGGGTTTCCATTTAAAAGTTAATATAATCTCAGTAGTTTTAGTACAAATTCCAATCTTTTTCTTAATGTTTTATGTTCCCACACCAGGAGGAAGTGGGGTCATTGAAATTCTTCTTTCCCTTGCCTTTGCCCCTTTTGTGCCCAAGTATATATTGGGAATTTATATAATATTATGGCGAACATTTACCCATTATATAACATTATTAGCTGGTGCCTTTGACTTCCTATACGTCCTTGGTATCAAAAACTGGGAATAAAAAAATAAAAAGAGGTGAATCTTAAATGATGAATACAAAAATAAAAGTAAACATAATATTTAAGCCTGGTATACCATCTGCAAGAACAAAAGGTGGTGGAGATCAGACTGCTTGTAAGATGCTATATGAAGCCCTTAAAAAAAGAAATGATATAGAAGTCTATTATAATGGCCCTATCAAAGAAGGACCTTATGATATTCTTCATTTCCATTCCTTAGGAGATGTCTTCTTTAAATACTTAAAGAAAGAAAACAAAAGTAAAATCGTATTTACAGCTCATGTAATAGCAGATACTATGTTAGGTAGTGCTTTATTAGCTGAAAAATGGAAAGGTCTTTTTTCCCAATATCTTCTTCTCTTTTATAATCAGGCAGATGTAGTTATCGCTGTCTCCCCATTAGAGGTAGAAAAATTAAAAGAAATGGGAGTAAAAACTAAGATTGTTTTCATACCAAATGGTGTAGACTTAAGCTTATTTAAAAAAGATGAAAATTTAAGAAGAAAGACAAGAGAAGAATTTAATATAAAAGAGGATGATATTGTACTTTTAAGTGTTGGTCACATGATAAAAAGAAAAGGTTTTGATACTTTTGCAAAAATGGCTGAAAGATTGCCTCAATATAAATTTGTTTGGGTAGGTGGTATTCCGTTCTCCTTCTTAAGTGGAGGATATTCTGAAATAAAGAAAATTATTAAAAATCCTCCAGAAAATCTAATTTTGCCTGGTCCATGTCCTCATGATGAACTTAACAAATTTTATAACATGGCTGATATTTTCTTTTTCCCATCAAGACAAGAAAATTTTAGTATTGCTGTTCTTGAAGCATCAGCTGTAGGCTTGCCTCTACTTTTAAGAGATTTGGAAGAATACAAAGAACCTTTATCACCCTATTATATGTCAGGTACAGAAGAAACTTTTCAAGAAAAGATACAACTTCTTGCTGAAAATAAAGACTTAAGAGAAGAATACTCTAAAAAAGCATTAAAAATTGCTGAAAAATACAATATAGAAAGAGTTGCTGATGAAACAGTAAAGGTATATAAAGAGATATTAAATCTATCATGAAAATAGCATTCTTTACTAATAACTATTTACCAAATACAGGAGGAGCTGCTATAGCTGTAGAAAGTTATAGAGAAGCTTTAGAAAAGCTTGGTCATGAAGTTCATGTATTTGCCCCAAAATACCCACCATGGTTTCCTAAATACAAAGAAGACAAAGACAAACATATAATAAGATTTCCATCTATTGCATTAAGATTTATAACACCTCAACCATTACCTCTATATTTTTCTTTCTTGGTAGAAGATTATTTCAGAAAACAAAATTTTGATATTGTTCATTCACATCATCCCTTTGTAATAGGAAAAACTGCCCTTAAACTTGCTAAAAAATATAACAAACCAATTGTTTTTACCCATCATACTCAATACCATAAATATGTGCATTATATTCCCATAATACCCCAAACTATAACCTCCAAAATTGCCATAAAAGAAAGTGTAAAATACTCTAATCAAGTAGATCTTGTAATTGCACCCACAAAAGAAATTAAAGATATGATCATTAATTTTGGTGTAAAAACAAGAATAGAAGTTATACCTACAGGTATAGATTTTTCTTTATGGGAAAAACCTATCCCTAAAGATTTTTTAGACAATTTTCCATGGAAGGACAAAAAAATATTACTTTATGCTGGAAGACTTGCAAAAGAGAAAAATCTTGAATTTTTAATTCAAGCCCTTTCAAGATTATTAAAAGAGAGAGATGATGTCGTATTTTTAATTGTTGGCGATGGTGAAGAAAGAAAAAACCTGGAAAATCTTACAGAAAAGTTAGAAATAAAAGATAAGGTTATCTTCTTAGGATGGCATCCAAGAGAAGAGCTAATTTATTATTATAAAATAGCTCATATATTCGTTTTTGCGTCCACTACAGAAACCCAAGGTTTAGTCACCTTAGAAGCTATGGCAGGAGGATGTGCTGTTGTAGCAGTAGAAGCTCCAGGCACAATAAGTTTAGTAGAAGATGGCAAAGAAGGTTTATTAGCAAAAGAAGATTACAACGATTTCTATCAAAAAGTTCTATATCTTCTTAATAATGAACCACTTCTACATGATATGAAAAAAAATGCAATTAAGAAGGCTGTTCAGTTTTCGATAATAGAAAGTGCAAAGAAATTGGAAGAATTATATAAAGAACTCATAAAAAACAAAGAAAAAACTAAAAAATAGTAGAATAATTAGAAATATTGGCGAATATTTGCCATTTTTTTACATATTTTCCTGTTGAATAGATATTAAAAGTTAATATATATTTATTTTGGTTTTAGCACTCATCTATTTAGATTGCTAATAAAATTATGAAAGGAGGTCGAGACTTGTGAAATTGCGTCCTATTGGTGATCGCGTAGTGGTTAAGGTTATTGAGCAAGAAGAAAAAACAAAAGGAGGTATTGTTCTTCCTGACACCGCAAAAGAAAAACCACAGCAAGGAAAAGTAATAGCAGTAGGTACTGGCAGAATCCTTGATAATGGTCAAAAAGTTCCATTAGAAATCAAAGAGGGAGATAGAGTTATCTTTGCAAAATATGCTGGTACTGAAGTAAAAATTGAAGGTGAAGAATATCTCATTCTTAGTGAGAGAGATATTTTAGCGGTAATTGAAGAATAAAAAATAATTAAAAAAGGAGGGAGAGAATATGGCAGCCAAATTAGTTAGCCTTGACATGCAAGCAAGAACAGCACTTATAAGAGGACTTGATATCGTTGCAGATACTGTAAAAATTACCTTAGGACCTAAAGGAAGAAACGTAGTACTTGAAAAGAAATTTGGAGCACCAGTTATCACCAACGATGGTGTAACCATTGCTAAAGAAATAGATCTTGAAGATCCATTTGAAAATATGGGTGCTCAACTTGTAAAAGAAGTAGCTTCCAAAACCAATGATGTAGCAGGTGATGGTACAACCACAGCTACAGTACTTGCCCAAGCATTAGTACATGAAGGAATGAAGCATGTAGTAGCTGGAGCTAACCCCATGTACGTAAGAAGAGGAATAGAAAAAGCAGTAGAAGCAGTAGTCGAAGAACTTAAAAAGATCGCAAAACCTGTAGAAACAAAAGATGATATAGCCCATGTTGCAGCCATTTCCGCTAACAACGATGAGGAAATTGGAAGATTAATTGCTGAAGCAATGGATAAAGTTGGAAAAGATGGAGTAATAACGGTAGAAGAATCTCAAGGTATTACAACTACATTAGAACTAGTTGAAGGAATGCAATTTGATAGAGGTTATCTCTCTGCATACATGATTACAGATCCTGAAAGAATGGAGGCAGTATTAGAAGAACCATATATACTCATAACTGATAGAAAAATAAGTGCAGTAAGTGATATTCTCCCAATACTTGAGAAAGTTGTACAAACTGGAAAGCCATTAGTAATAATTGCAGAGGATGTAGAAGGTGAAGCATTAGCTACTCTTGTAGTTAACAAATTACGTGGAGTTCTCCAATCCTTAGCTGTTAAAGCTCCTGGATTTGGAGATAGAAGAAAAGCAATGTTACAAGATATTGCTATCTTAACTGGTGGAGAGTTCATCTCTGAAGAAACAGGAATAAAACTTGAAAATGTAACTTTAAATATGCTTGGAAGAGCAGAAAAAGTAAGAGCTAATAAAGACAAGACTACTATAATTGGTGGAAAAGGAAATAGAAAAGATATTGAAGCAAGAATAGCTCAAATTAAGAAACAATTAGAAGAGACTGATTCTGAATTTGATAGAGAAAAATTACAAGAAAGACTTGCAAAACTCGCTGGTGGAGTAGCAGTAATTAAAGTAGGAGCAGCTACTGAGGTAGAACTTAAAGAGAAAAAACATAGAATTGAAGATGCCTTATCTGCTACAAAAGCTGCTGTAGAAGAAGGAATTGTACCCGGCGGTGGTGTAGCTCTTGTAAGAACTATAAAAGCTCTTGATAATGTAAAAGTAGAAAATGAGGATGAAAGAATTGGAGTAGAAATTGTAAGAAGATCTCTTGATGTACCATTAAAGCTCATAGCTACCAATGCTGGTAAAGAAGGATCTATCATTGCAGAAAAAGTAAAAGAAATGGATGGACCCATGGGATATGATGCTGCAAAAGATAGATTTGTAAATATGTTTGAAGCTGGAATAGTGGATCCTTGCAAGGTAACAAGATCCGCATTACAAAATGCTGCCAGTATAGCTGCATTGGTACTCACTACAGAAGGTCTTGTGGCTGAGAAACCTGAAAAAGAAAAACAAACCCCTCCTCCACCACCTGAGTACTAATTGAAAACAAAAGCCCCCAGGAAAACACCTGGGGGCTTTATTTTTATTTAGAGTATTTTTCTATAACCTCTTCTTTTATCTCAAAAAGTGCATTTATAACATCAGGATTATAAAATATACCTGATAAAGATTTTATTTCTTCTAAAACTTCCACTATTGGTCTTTCTGGTTTATAAGGCCTCTTACTTGCCATAGCATCTATACTATCAGCAACTGCTGAAATAGCACCACTTATAGGAATTTCATTACCAGTAAGTCCTTTTGGATATCCTGATCCATTCCATCTTTCATGATGGGTTAATGCAATTTCTGCCCCCTTTCTAAGAATTGAGATGAACTTTTATTTAATATTTCATATCCTATTAAAGTATGTCTCTTCATTATTTCAAATTCATTTTGAGAAAGTTTTGCTGGTTTCAAAAGAATACTATCTGGTATACCAATTTTTCCTATATCATGTAGAGGAGAAGAAAGTCTAATTTCAGTTACCTCTAACTCGTCAAGACCTAATTTTTCTGCTAATCTTCCAGAAAGCCATTCTACCCTTAAAGTATGTTCATAGGTTTCATCATCTCTATATTAAGATTTTCATTTTTCTCTATTAATTCTTCAATAGTCTTTTGAGACAACAGTTTCTCAGAAAAAAGAGATACAATTAAAGAATGCCTAAACTTATGAAAAGGAAGATGTTTTTCTGCTAAAAGTATTCTTGCATATAATTCTGATAAATCAATGGGTTTTGTTATATAATCATCTGCTCCTGCCAAAGCTGATTTTCTCATCATATCTAAATCTTTATAAGCTGTAAGCATAATTACCATAACAGGATAACCTAGATCTCTTATTCTCTTTGTAGCTTCTAAGCCATCCATTATAGGCATAGATATATCCATTAAAACTATATCAACTTTGTTATTATCCAAAATTTCCAATGCTTTTTTACCATTTTCTGCCTCTATTACTTCGTATCCTTTGCTGTGCAGAAATTTAACGATAAAATTTC